>DASXQN010000167.1:0-11031 GCA_036507155.1 Anaerolineales bacterium | reverse complement strand
GCCATATACAAGGCCGAGCGATAGACCGATGATCGCAGCCAGCAAAAGGGAAACCCGGCGAGGCATGATGATTCGTTGAAATGAATATCCAGGCAGGGCACCGGCGGCACCCAGAGACACTACCTTACCGTTGCTGCCTTTCGGCCCTGGCGGAGTTTGGGAGGCTCTGCCGCGCCGGGCCTGCCTGGACGGTTGCAAGCATACCCGAATAGAAAAGGCGTGTCAAACTGCACTGCTAGAGGTAGCTTCCGAGCAGCCAGTTGAAGAATCCAGGCGTCCATTTCCGCAAGACCGCCAGGAGCGCGATGCAGGCGAGCAAGATAAGGAACGGATATCCGATCTCCCACAGCGGTGATTGAATTACTTCGCGGCCGAGCGGCGCAGTCGACTTTTCGATCGCGAAGAACACCCAGGCGTGCAGCAAGTAGATCCCCAGTGAATACTCGCGGCCCCAGTTGCTCAGCACGGGCAGTTCCAGTAGCCGCATACCGCTCAAGCCGAGGCTTGCCGCGCCGAGTGCGAACGGGAAGGTTCCAATCAGGATCTCATGATCATAGGCGGGGACCTGGAAGCGCGTCAGCAGGTAATACGCCTCCGCTGCCTGCAACGCGAGTCCTCCGACAAGCAATAAGAATGCCAGCGGTGGCCGCAGTGGACCGCGGCGGAAGAGCCAGAAGCCGAGGTAAAGCAGGGGCACCGAGACCCAATGTCGTGCGGTCTCGAATTCGAACGGAAACTTGATCCCGAAAATGTCATACGAACCCGCCAGCAAAATGTGTACCATGATCGCCAGCGAGACGAATGGCAGCAGCCGGCCCAATTTGTAGTGAAAACAAAATAACAGCACGAGCGCGCCCAGCGCCAGCGAGCTGGGGAACCAAAGGTGGAAGTAGGTGCCCGTATAGATGAAGGTGGAGAACAGCAGGCGGCGGAAGACCTCCTTCGGTCCGTGCTCGATCAGCACCAGCGGTACGTAGATAAGCGTCCACAGGCCGAAGATCCACATCATCCGGTAAATCCAGGGCCGCGCGTCGGAGCGGTCCGGCTCCGCCAGGCGGCGCGCCAGATAATAGCCGCCGACGATCATGAAAAAGGGGACAGCCCAGCGTGCCTGCAAACGGAGCGCGATGGCAACCAGGTCCGGCAGGTGATCGAAGTGTACGTGCAGGATCACCACCTCCAGCGCGGCCAGTAGGCGGAGCGTGTCGATCGTCAAATTCCGAGGCTTCATGGGCTGATTTTATACGATACGTGGCTAAATTGGGCCTTGGACAGCTTTTTTGGCACTCATGATATAATTTTTCCAGCGTAGTTCGGAAAGGCCCAGGTCCAGACGGAGGATGCAGCATGGAGATCACGACCAAAGAATTCAAGCACTGCGACATGATCATGGTCAAAGGCCGCGTCGACAGCGCTACGGCGCCGCAATTCAGCCAGGCGCTGGAATCGATCGCCTCCACCGGCCGCTTCAAGATCGTGGTCGACATGAGCAACCTGGAGTATATGTCCAGCGCCGGCTTCCGGGCTCTGCTGGCCACCCAGCGGACGTGCAAACGCTACAATCGCGGCGAGATCGTGCTGGCCGCGGTCCCGGATCGCATCCGCGAGGCGCTCGAGCTGGCGGGCTTCACCGAACTCTTCAAGACCTTCAAGGATCCGTTGGCGGCCGTCGGCAATTTCTAGGCTGCACCAAAAGGTCATCGTGAATTTCACGGAAACATCTTACCGCCTCCGGCTGGGGATCGTGGAGGCGGTTTTTACTGCCTTATTGTCGAGTCCAATACGACGAAAAGGACGCTGAATCCCCCGGCATTCATTCATGCGAACGAAAAAATTTTCCGCTCAGTTCAAGAATCTCGATGAAATCCGCTCTTTCGTCGGCGACATCGCGCGGGACGGCGGCTTCAGCGACAAGGAGATCTACTCGATCCAACTTGCCACCGACGAGGCCGCTTCCAACGTGATCGAGCATGCGTACGGCGAAGATCCGAAGGGCGAGCTCGAGATCAGCGCGGATGTCACTTCTGATCGAATCACGATCGTCCTGCGAGATAGCGGAAAGGCGTTCGATTCCGGTTCGGTGCGCCAGCCGGACCTGCAAGCCGATCTGTCAGAGCGTCAGGTGGGTGGACTGGGGATCTATCTCATGCGAAAGTTGATGGACGAGGTGCGCTACGAGACGGTGAAAAAAGGCGGAAACCTTTTGACACTGGTCAAACGGAAGGGATGAGCGCATGCCTGCCGCATCCCGTTCGACCAACGCCTGGGACTGGCGTCAGCTCGCACGTTTGGGGGAGCGCCTTGTCAATGACAGCTCCTTAAAGGCACAGCAACAGCATATCCTTGCCGCAGCCAGGCGGCTGATCGCCGGGCGCGTCGACGTCTGGTTGAACGAGAACCTCTTTCGCCTGCCGGATTGGGAGCAGACGCGTCGCTTTCCCGCGCAGCCGCCGCTGGAGGGCATGCGCGGCGCGGTTCAAAAGGGCAGATCACAGGTCCATCACCCGCAGCGTAAAGCAAAAACGGCCGAGACCTACGCAGCATTCCCGCTCGAGGACCAGGGCCTGATCCTTGGTGCACTGCAGGTCACGCGGTCGAAAGGGCCGCGGCTCAGCCCGGAGGAGCTCCTTGTTTTGGAGGGGCTCGTCCGCATCGTCTCGGTGGGATTGTTCGCGTCGCACCGGGTCGAGGTCGAGCGCTTTCGCCGTGGGCAGCTCAATCTCGTCCGCGACGTAAGCGCGCAGATCGCCAGCGTGCTGGATGTGGACGAACTGGCGCGGCGCGTCACCGAACTCATCCAGAAGACCTTCCACTTCTATTACGTCGCCATCTTCACGCTCGAGCCGAATTCAAAGGCGCTGCGTTTTCGCGCAAGCGCCTCCGCGCCACGCAAAGGACGGAAGAAGGCGGCGATCGCCCTGGACGTGGAGCTGGGGCAGGGGCTGATCGGACAGTCGGTTGAATCGGGCGACGTGAGCATCTCAGACGATGTGCGCGCCGATCCCCGCTACCGCTTCATCGACAGCCTGCCAGAAACGCGCTCAGAAGTGGTTATCCCGCTCAAGATCGAAGACCGCGTGCTCGGCGTACTGGACGTGCAAAGCAACCGCCGCAACGCCTTTCACGCGAACGACCTGTTGATCCTGAATGCTCTTGCCGACAGCGTGGCGCGCGCGGTCGAGAGCGCGCGGCTGTACGGCGCCCTGCGACGGCGTGCTGAACAATTGGCCCTGGTGGCGGACGTGAGCAAGAGCGTTACATCCACCCTTGACCTGCGCCAGCTCATGCAGGACGCCGCGCTGCTCATCCACGAACGTTTCGGCTTTCCGTACGTGCACATGTTCTCCGTGCATTCCATCCGCCGACTGATCGAATACGAAGCCGGCAGTGGAAAGCGCAGCAAGAATCTGGACGGATTCACTCTGGCCCTGGATGATCCACAGGGCATCATCGCATGGGTGGGACGAAACGGGCAAACCGTCCTCGCCAATGACGTCACTGCCGACCCGCGTTACCGGCCCTCCGGCCTGCCGCCGAAAAACACGCGCGCTGAGCTGGCGGTGCCTCTGAAATTCGGCGACAAGGTGCTCGGGGTTTTGGATATCCAATCCGACCAACTCAACGCCTTCAACGATGATGACCGGCTGATGTTCGAGGCCGTCGGCGATACGATCGCGGCGGCCATTCGTAACGCGGACCTCTATCGTTCCGAACGCTGGCGGCGCAGCGTCGCTGATAGCCTGCGCGAGGTGGCCGGCCTGCTCTCGGCAAATGTCGGTGTGGACCAGGTGCTCGAATCGATCCTGGCTGAGCTCGAGCGAAATCTTCCGGTGGATGTGTCCGCGATCTGGCTGCTGGGCGAAAACGGCCTCTTCCTCGCGGCCGCGCATGGCGCGGATCCGCTTGCGATCGAAAACGCGCGCCTGACCTCCGCGGACGCCTCGATCGCATTGACCGGCGCGCTGCTCGAGGCTTCACCGGTCATCCGCAAGGAAACGGATCCGATCGGGCCGTCCGGCCTGGCCGCCGGCTACGACGCGAATTATTCATCGATGGCCGCTTCCATGCACCTTGGGGACCAGCCGCTGGGGTTGATCGCGCTGGCCCACCCCGCGCCGGGCCGCTATGGGCATGCCGCACAGACCATGATCGCCACGTTCGCGAGCTACGCGGCGGTGGCGATCGAAAATGCGCGCCTGTACGACACGGCGCAGGAACAGGCGTATGCCTCGGCTGCTTTGTTGCAAGTGGCGCAGGCTGTGGTTACGCTCAGCGACCTGGACGAGATCCTTGCCACGATTATCCGCATCATGCCGATCCTGGTCGGCGTGCAGCGTGCGGGCCTGTATCTTTGGGATGCGGTGGGTGAGGCCTTTCTCCCTTCACACGACTACGAACTGGCCGAGGAAGGGGACTCGATCATCTGGAACCGCGAGTTCCCTGCGGGTTCCTTTCCGCTTCTGGATGCGGCGCGCGAACAAAACGCGCTTGTCACGCACGTCCTGAGCCGCAAGTCCAAACCGCGGTCATGGCTGAAGATCCAACCGCAGGGCGGGAATACCGAGCAACACTTGTTGACCAACGACCGGCTGCTTATCGCCGTCCCGCTTTCGATCAAGAGCGATCTCTTCGGCGTATTGTTGGTCGAGGAGGCGGACGACGGCCGTCGCTTTCGAGCCCGGCGGATCGAGATCATCAACGGCATGGCGCAGCAAGCTGCGCTCGCCATCCAGAACGACCGGCTGCAGGCGGAAATGGTGGTGCGCGAGCGCCTTGAGACCGAGATCCAGCTCGCTCGCCAGATCCAGCAGACGTTCATACCGCAAACCCTGCCTGCCCCGGCGGGCTGGCAGCTCTCGGCGCGTTGGCGCACCGCACGCGAAGTGGGTGGCGATTTTTATGACGTGCTGGAGCTGCCGGGAAATCTGCTCGGACTCTTTATCGCGGACGTTGCGGACAAGGGCGTCCCCGCGGCGCTCTTCATGGCGCTCACGCGGACCCTCGTGCGGGCGGCCGTGATCGAGACCGAGTCGCCGGCGGAAGCCCTTCGACGGGTCAATGATCTGCTGGTGCCGGACACGCAGCAGGGCATGTTCGTCACGGCGGTATACGGCGTGCTCGACCTCGCAGCCGGCCTCTTCACGTATGCCAATGCCGGTCACAACCCGCCGCTCTGGGTGCGCGCCGGCGACGGCTCAGTCGAACGCTTGACGCGCACCGGTATCGCGCTCGGCGCGGTGGAGGACTCGAACATGACAGAGAAGTCCGTCCAACTCGCGCCGGGCGACAGCCTGTTGCTTTATACCGATGGTGTCACCGAGGCGTTCGACGCGGACGGAGATCTATTCGGCGAATCGCGCTTGATCGAGTCGTTGCAGCAGGGACCCAACCCATCCGCGGATGCCTTGCTTGAAACCGTGGAGATGCATCTCAATGCATTCATCGGTTCCACGCCGCTCGGCGACGATCTCACGATGCTGGCCGTTCGCCGTCAATAGTTCCTGGGCGTGGGGAATTTACAACGATTTTACAAGCGCACCACACTTTGATAATAGTGCGAGCCTACAATTCTCATCGTAGACCCATAGGAGGTTCACGATGAATTGGAGAGTTTTCCTCAAGAAGACCAGCGTGATCGCGCTGCTCGCCGCGCTGGGATTGGCGGCCGCGCCAATGGCGCCCGTGTTCGCGGCCGGGACCGCGGATCCAACGACGCCGCCTGCAGGGCAACACCCCGCAGGCACTCGTCTGGAACTGTTGTGGGCTCGCCAGCATAGGCTCTTCGAGCGGCAGGGACGGATGCTCGAGCGCAGCGCTGAAATGCTCGACAAGACGCAGGAACTGATCGATCGCGCTGAGGCGGATGGGAAAGATGTGACTGGTCTGCAGGCAGCATTGGACGAGTTCGAGTCCGCGCTGGATGAGGCGCAAGGCGTTCACGAATCCGGTCAAGCCTTGATCGATGAGCACGCCGGATTCGACAATGCGGGCAAGGTGACGGACGAGTCCCAGGCCGCCGACACGGTGCGCGCCGTGGCTCAAAACCTGGAGCAGGTACGCAGCATCATCGGTCCTGCAGCGCGGGCCTTCCATGATGCTTTCAGGGCCTTTCGCGAAGCAAATCGCCCTGCGCAACCAACCCCGTAACGTATTACTCCCGGTTTGCAGGTGCGTCCATCTGTGATGCACCCGCAAACCGGCGTGCGCCTGAATTCGCACACACATTGCTCAGGAAGCAGTAGAATCGGTGCAGATCCCGATTCATCCAGCGAGGCGCACATGTATACATCTGAAGGCAAAAAAATCGTCTCCACCGACAAGGCTCCAAAGGCGATCGGTCCGTACTCGCAAGCCGTGCGGATCGAGTCGCTTGTTTTTACTGCCGGCCAGGTCGGACTCGATCCTGCGAGCCTGGAGCTCGTCGCCGGCGGGATCGACGCGCAAACGCGGCAGTCCCTTACCAATCTCAAGAATGTGCTGGAGGCGGCCGGCTCCGGCCTGAATTACGTGGTCAAGACGACAGTCTACCTCACGGATATGAATGACTTCGCCAGCATGAATGCCATTTATGCAGAATACTTCCCGGAGAATCCTCCGGCACGCAGCACGGTCGGCGTAGCCGCTCTGCCGAAGGGTGCGCTGGTGGAGATCGAGACCGTGGCGCTGCTCGCCGCAGGGCGCGGCGACTAAGCGTCCCTCATGCCCGCTGAATCGATCCTCTTGGTTGATGATGAGCCTTCGATCGTTCAGCTGGCGCGCCTGTACCTGGAACGCGAAGGCTATCGGGTGCTCACTGCCGCGGACGGCGAAGCTGCTCTGGCGAGCATCCTCACCAACCGGCCCGCGCTTGTTGTTCTGGATGTGATGCTGCCGGTGCTTGACGGGTTAGAGGTCTGCCGTCGGCTGCGCGCCGAGGACAATCCCGTCGCGATCCTGATGCTGACCGCGCGGGATGAAGACATCGACAAGGTCATCGGCCTCGAGTTGGGTGCCGACGACTACCTCACCAAGCCCTTCAATCCGCGCGAACTTGTGGCGCGCGTCAAGGCGGTGCTGCGCCGCGGCTCCGGCCGCTCGCCGGCCTCGACGAAGCCGATCCGCGTCGCCGAGCTGACCATCGACCCGGCCAGCCGCGAGGTTCGGGTGGCGGACCGGCTGCTGGATTTGCGCACGCAGGAATTCGAGTTGCTGGCCACGCTTGCAGAACACCGCGGCCTGGTCCTCAGCCGCGAGCAGTTGCTGCAGCAAGCATGGGGTTTCGACTTCTATGGCCAGACTCGTACTGTCGACGTGCACGTCGCGCATTTGCGCAAAAAGCTGGAGGGAAGCACGTTGCGCATCGAGACCGTGACGGGCGTCGGATATAAATTGGTGGCCTGATTGTTCTCATCGCTCCGTTCTCGCCTCTGGTTAAGCTATGCCTTGTTGATCGCCACGGCTCTCATGGTCGTGGCGTTCGTTCTGTTGCTTTTCCTGATCCGAAATCCGGTCTTATACCGTCAGACGCTCGATCGGCTGCACGCTGGCGAGGGCTTGATCCTTCAGCGACATCATGAGATCCTCGACTCGGGCAACAGCGCCGCCCTGGCGCGCATTGATGATACGCTGGATGTGCGCGTGCTGGTTTTCAACCCGGATCACAGTCTGCGCCTGGATACGCGCCCGAGCGCGGCTTCAATTCCGTATCCGCGCAGACCGATCCTGCCGCGCGGCGTTCCAGCTATTCAGGATTCGTCCGGACGGTTCTGGCTGTACACGCTCAGCCATCTGCCGGACGGCGGGTGGCTGATGGTCAGCGCACAACGGCCGCGCGTGCCGATCATCAATGTTTTCACGGATGAACTGCTGCTGCCGTTGTTGGAGGGCGCTCTGGTGGCGCTCGTCTTGTCGCTCATCCTGGCATTTCTGTTCGCGCGCTGGATCGCGGATCCGTTGCAGCAGGTCGTCGCAGCCGCCGGCGGATACCCGTCAGACGAGATCCGGCCCGTTCCCGCGCGCGGCCCGCGTGAGGTCCAGGAATTGACGCGGGCCTTCAACGCAATGATCGGACGCGTCCAGAGCGGCCGCCGGTCCCAGCGCGAGTTCGTGGCAAACGTCTCCCATGAATTGAAAACGCCGTTGACTTCGGTGCAGGGGTTCGCGCAGGCCATCCTGGACGGCACGGCGGATACGCCGGATCGCCGCGAGCAGGCCGCGCAGGTGATCTACGACGAGGCCGGACGCATGCATCGCATGGTGTTGGACCTGCTCGACCTGGCGCGGCTGGAGGCGGGCACGGCGGAGCTGCATCTGGCAGCGCTGGATGTGAGCGCGCTGCTGGCCGGCGTGGCGGAGAAATTCAAGCCGCTGGCCGAGGCCGCGCACGTGGACGTGCGGCTGGAGCCGCCTGAGGGTTTGCCAGCGTTGGTGGCGGATGCAGACCGGCTGGAGCAAGTCTTCACGAACCTCGTCGACAATGCCCTTAAGTTTTCAACTGCCGGCGGCCGGATCACGTTGCGCGCTCGTGAGGGCGGCGCAGAGATGCAGTTCGAGGTGGAAGACACCGGCCGCGGCATCCCGCCCGAAGCAATCGGGCGCGTGTTTGACCGTTTTTATCAGGCCGATGAAGCGCGCGCGGGCGGTGCAATGCATGGCGCGGGCCTCGGGCTGGCGATCGTCCAGGAGATCGTGCAGGCGCACGGTGGTAAAATTAACGTTCGCAGCCAGGTGGGTAGGGGCTCAACGATCAGCTTTAGCCTGCCGCTGATGCACTCTGCCGCTGCAACCGCTCTTCCCCGCAAGAATACATAACGGGCATTACGCATGCACGTCGCGTGATGCCGGCGACGCGTGATGAACCCCACAGTATCGATTATTGTCCCATGTTACAATGAGCACGCGACCATCCGTCAGCTGCTGGATGCCATCCTCGCGCAGACCTACCCGCACGATCGCATGGAGGTCATCATCTCGGACGGCCTTTCAACGGATGATACGCGCGCTGTGATCTCTGCTTTTCAGGTCGCACACCCCGAACTTTCCGTGAAAATTGTGGATAATCTTGTACGTAGTATTCCGGCCGCGCTTAATGGAGCCATTCAAGCCGCGCGCGGTGATATCCTCGTGCGGTTAGATGCGCATTCCGTCCCGTATCCGGATTACGTCGTGCGATGCGAAGCAGCCCTGGAAGCGGGCATCGGCGCGAATGTAGGCGGCGTGTGGGAAGTGAAAGCCGGCGCGCGGACCTGGATCGCAGAGTCGGTGGCGGCCGCCGCGGCGCATCCGCTCGGCGTCGGGGACGCGCAGTACCGATTGTCTCCGCAGGCCGGCGCAGTGGATACGGTTCCGTTCGGCTCCTTTCACCGGTCCCTGATCGACGAGGTCGGTGGCTTCGACGAAAGCTTGCTCTCGAATGAGGACTATGAATTTAACGCGCGGGTGCGCGCGGCCGGCCGCGTAGTCTGGCTCGATCCCGCCATCCGCTCGATTTATTATTCGCGCCCGACGCTGACAGAATTAGCGAAACAGTATTGGCGTTACGGCTTCTGGAAGTGGCGAATGCTGCAGAGATACCGCTCCACATTGCGCTGGCGGCAGTTCCTGCCGCCTTTGTTTGTACTCAGTCTGGCTGCAATGTCCGGGCTGGCGCCCTGGTTCGTGGAAGCGAGATTCCTGCTCGCGATCGAGCTGTCAACCTATCTCGCCATTTTGTTCGCAGCCGGCATCGCCGCGGCGATCGCGCGACAGAAGCCGGCCATGGCTGCCGGCCTGCCGCTGGCCATCGGCACCATGCACTTCGCCTGGGGCGCGGGCTTCCTGTGGAGCATGCTCTCGGGTCTCTTTGGCAAATAAGAATGGCTGATACTCGACGCGCGTATTTTCGAATTCGCCCCAGAGAACAGCGGACCATCCTGCTGGTGGGTGACTTGATCGCGTCCACAACAGCGATGTTCGCTTCACAATATCTTTGGATCCAATATCAACTGTACCAGCTCGTCTCGCAGGGAATTCCGCAGGGACGGGCGGAGAGATTGCTCGAGATCAGCGTGCCGATCTGGTATTACCTGCTGCCAATCGCCTGGCTGCTCCTGATGGTCGAGCTGTACGACCCGCACACAGCCGGAAGCTGGCGCCGAACGCTGCGCGGCATCACGGGCGCGGCCATCGTCGGACTACTTGCCTATTCCGTGATCTTCACGATCAATCGCGATCCGAATTCGCTGCCCCGTATCGGGGTCGGCGCATTTCTGCTGATCGCCTCGCTTCTGACGGTTTTGTGGCGCGCGATCTTCATCCGCATCTACACTTCGACCGGTTTGCAGCGGCGCGTGCTGGTGGTCGGTGCGGGCGGCGCCGCGGAGTCGCTGGCGGAAGTGTACCGGGAGCTGACGCCGCCGCCGTTCAATCTGGTGGGTTTCATTGACGATGATCCGAAGAAGGTTGGCTCGAAGATAGTGGGCTATCCGGTCCTGGCTACCAGCGACGAGCTTCTCAAAGTGATCGAGTCGCAGCGAATCTCGGACGTGGTGGTGGCGATCACGGGCGGCATGCGCGGCGCCACCTTCCAGGTGATCCTGGATGCGCAGGAACGCGGCGTGGAGGTAGTGCGCATGCCGCTGCTGTATGAGGAGATCGCCGGGCGCGTGCCGATCCATCACCTCGAATCGGACTGGATGCTGCGCTCGTTCATCGACCAGACGCCGGCGAGCGGGCTGTACGAGTTGGCCAAGCGCCTGGTCGATATCGCCGGGGCGCTGGTCGGATTGCTGTTGTTTGCGATCGCTTTTCCGCTCACCGCGCTTTTCATCCTGCTCGATACAGGCTTTCCGGTTTTTTATTCGCAGACGCGCTTGGGGAAGGGCGGAAGCATTTACAAGATCTACAAATATCGTACGATGTTTAAAGATGCCGAGGCGGATGGATTGATGACACCGGCCCGGGAGAACGATCCACGCATTACGAAGGTTGGCAATTTCCTGCGTAAGGCGCGCCTGGATGAACTGCCTCAATTCATGAACGTGTTGAGAGGCGAGATGAGCCTGGTGGGACCGC
>DASXQN010000166.1:0-5530 GCA_036507155.1 Anaerolineales bacterium | reverse complement strand
TGCGCGTCTTGCTGCCCGCGAAATCCGCCCAGACCTTCTTCCAGCGGCTGTTCATGATTTCGCCCCGCGCCGGGTCGCGTTTTCCCGTTCGCGGCGGTGCGCCAATTGCTGCAGCGCGGCGCGGGTGACCTCGGACTGGCTCAGCAATTCGTCGAGCTGGTCGTAGCCGATGGCCAAAACTTCCACGGACCCGGCCTCCGACGCGCGGATGGAGGCCTGGTTGTTGCGTTCGTGAAAGAATTCGATCTCTCCGAAATATTTGCCAGGCCCGAGCTGGACCGCGATCACATCAGACTGGTTGGGCCGCGGCAGTACTACCTCCACCGTGCCTTTTGCGACGATATAGAAGGTGTCGCTATCCGTGCCTTCCTTGAGGATCATGGCGCCGGGCTCAAAATGCTGCGACTTCACCTTGCGCGTAGCCTCAAGCAACTGATCGGACGTCAGCGTAGAGAGCGCCTTGGCGACATATTCGTTGACGATCTCACCGTCCGTGATCAAGGCAGTGCGGTGAGTGCGCCGGGCCAGGCCGCTGTCGTGGGTGACGATAATGATGGTCTTGCCCTGGGCCACCAGATCGTTGAAGAGCGCAAACACGGATTCGGCCGTCTTCGAGTCCAGGTTGCCGGTCGGTTCGTCCGCGATCACAACGGGCGGATCGTTCGCCAGCGCGCGGGCGATGGCCACGCGCTGCTGCTGTCCGCCGGAGGGCGCCGAGGGCAGTTTGTAGGCCTGGTCCGCCAACTCCACCAGCTCCAGGAGCTGCAGGGCGCGGCCCTCACGCTCGTTGGCCGGGTAGGTTCGGCAGAAATCCATCGGCAGCATGATGTTCTCGATCACCGAGATCATCGGCAGCAGTTGGAAGAACTGGAACACGATCCCGAGGTTCCGTCCGCGCCAGCGCGCCATGCGGTTTTCGCCGAGCGCGTGGACGCCCGTGCCGTTCACCCAGACCTCGCCGGTGGTGGGGCGGTCGATGCCCGTGATCATGTTGAGCAGCGTGGTCTTGCCGCTGCCAGATTTGCCGATGATGCTGACGAATTCGCCGGCGTTGATCTGCAGGTCGATGTTGCTCAGCGCATGGTAATCGCCGACGGCGGTCTTGTAGTATTTGTTGACCGCGCGCAGGTCGATCATTGGGTGGTCCCCGTTGGTGCCGTCGCCGTTTGCCGTCGCGATGGCCACATCTTTGGTTTTATTGAAGAAGGACATAAAGCCTCACTTGTTACAATGTGATTGCGAGCGACCGCTTGTCGAGTAGTGCGAAGCACGTATCGAGACCGAGGGAGCGTGGCAATCTCAAATTACTTGTAAGCATGAGATTGCAGCGCATTTGCGCTTCGACAAGCTCCCCCTCCGGGGACATCGCAGCGCGGCGGGGCTCGCAATAACATATCGATACTATTTCTCAAACTTGACTTCAGCGGTCATGCCCCAGCGCATGGCTGGCGGCTGCTCGGTCAGCAGCACGGTGACCTCGTACACGATATCGCCCTGTACCTCGGAGTAGCTCTGTCCGATCGAGAACACATGCCCCTTGAGGGTTGCGCTCGGGATGGCGTCGAGCGTGACGGTGACAGGCTGACCCTCGCTCAGATTGACCACGTCGATCTCGGTCAGGTCGGTCGTCTTGACCACCCACTGCGAGAGGTCCGCGATCGTGACCACCGGCTCGCCCGAGGCTGCGAATTCGCCGACCTTGAGGTTCAAGTCCGTGATCGTGCCGGCGAACGGCGCGCGCACCTCAGCATTGGCGAGGGCCGCGCGTGCGCCGGCTGTATCTTCAGTGAAGGCCGGATCCTGCAGGCTGTCTGAATCCTTCTGTGCCAGTTCGAGCCGCGCCCGCGCCGTGGCTGCATTCGACTCGAGCTCCATCCATTGGATGGCTTTGCGGTAGTCCGCCCATGCATCGTCGAGGCGCTTCTCGAATTCCTTGCCGTTCTTGCTGTTGGGGCTTCGGTAGCGATACGGTTCATACGCAGCGCGGGCGGCATTGAGTTTCGTGAGCGTTTGCTCGACCGCCTCGGTGGGGGTTTGCCCGGCGAAATCGGAAGGTACGTCGAAATTATCCAGCTTGAACTGCGCGTCGCGCACTTCCTGGTAGGCGCTGGTTAATTCCTGCAGCGCGCTGGCCTGGGCGGCTTCGAGCGTCTGGGCCTCGGCGTTCTCCAGACGCGCGATCACGTCGCCGGCGGAGACCTGCGCGCCCTCCGGTACCAGCACTTCGCTGATCAATCCGCTTGCGTTCAGCGCGATCTGCGCGAAACGCAGCGGCTCGACGCGGCCCTCTGCGACGATCACGTCATCCGCAAGCACCGTTGGGACCGCCTCGGCCGTAGCGGCCGGCGTGCCATTGGTGGAGGAGCAGGCGGCGACCAGCAGGCATAGCGCTGCCGATGCAATGATTTTTGCGTGTTTCATGATGGAATTCTCCTTAATTCGTAGTCGGTCTGCTAAGAAAGCTGTGAACCTGGTTCGCCCCCGCAAAGTTTCGATCCGGTCAAGCGGACGAGTATTCGGCTTGGAAGAGTTTACGTTCAGGATGAGATTTGGTTGCAGATTCTCAGGAAGACAAAGGCACAAGTCTCCGATGTCGACCCCTATCCCTTTTTCCCCTCCATATTTCCTACCCCAATCGTAATTTGCATGTGGCGGCTCGCATTCACCGATCCATCTTCCCCCTACGACTCCAACATATGCCGCGCTTCTTCGTGCATCCAATGGCGGCCGTCGCGCGCCAGCAAATCGTCCGCCTCGGGCGGCCCCCAACTCCCCGGCTTGTAGATCGCCAGCGGCGGGTTTTGATCTTTCTCCCAGGTTTGCAGGATCGGATCGATCAGCGACCAGGCCATCTCCACCTCGTCCGAGCGGGTGAACAGGGACGCGTCGCCCTGCAGCGCGTCGAGCAGCAGGCGCTCGTAGGCCTCGGGGAGCGCGGACTTTCCGAAGGCCTCCGCGTAGTGGAATTCCATATCCACCGAGCGCGTCTCATTCACCTTGTCCGGCACCTTCGCCTCGAAGCGGAGATGCACACCCTCGTCCGGCTGCAGTGCCAGCACGAGCATGTTGGGGGTCATCTTCTGCCCGGGCGCGAGCGGGAACATTGCCAGCGGCGGCTCTTTGAAGCGGATGATGATCTGCGAGTGCTTCTCGGCCAACCTCTTGCCGGAGCGCAGATAAAATGGCACGCCCTGCCAGCGCCAGTTATTGATGAAGAGCCGGACGACCGCGAACGTGGCAGTGTCCGAATCGGGCTTGACCTCCGGCTCGGACCGGTAGCCGCGATACTGCGCGCGTACCGTATTCTCCGCCACCTCTCTGGCCGTCATCGGTTGGATGGCGCTCAAGACCTTGACTTTTTCATTCCGAAGATGGCTCGCGTTAAAAGAGGCCGGCGGTTCCATCCCAACGAGCGTGACAAGCTGCAGCAGATGGTTCTGGAACATGTCGGCCAGCACGCCAACGCCGTCGTAAAAGCCGGCGCGGTGCTCGAGGCCGACTTCTTCGGCCACGGTGATCTGCACGTGGTCGATATAAACGCGGTTCCATAACGGTTCGAAGATGATATTGGCAAAGCGCGTGAACAGGATGTTCTGCACCGTCTCTTTGCCGAGATAATGATCGATGCGGTAGATCTGTTTTTCCTGCAAGGCCGTGTGCACCTGCTGATTCAATTTCACAGCCGAGGCCAGGTCGGTACCAAACGGTTTCTCAAGCACCACACGCCGCCAGCCGCCATTCTCATGCAGTTGATCGGTGGCGCCCAACTGTTCGACGATGGTCGGAAACAGGGTGGGGGGGAGCGCCATGTAGTAGAGGCGGTTGGCATTGCCGCCTTCCAGCTCGGCCAGCCTTTCAGCCAGTTTCTTGAAATCCGCAACCTCGGCATATTTTCCCTGCTGGTAGTGGAGGCGCGCGGCAATTTCATCCCATTCCTGCTTGGTGAACCTAAACGCCGCGAACACCTTTGCGCCGTTATGTAGGTGCTCGCGGAACTGCTCGTCGGTGAAGGCCGTGCCGCCGAAACCGACGATGTTGAATCTCTTCGGCAGGCGTCCTTTGCGGCAAAGATTGAGCAGCGAGGGGATCAGCTTGCGCTGCGTCAAATCGCCCGAGGCGCCAAAGATGATGATGGAGGTGGGGATTTTATTATTGCCGGTTTCAGCCATATAAGCCTGCGATCTTTGCCGCTAGGAATAATGCCGGAGTGCGGACTTCAGTCCGCCACGATTAAGCGGAGTGAAGTCTGCACTCCGTACTTTAGCCACTCTTCTTCACTTCATGTCCACCGAATTGATTGCGCAGCGCGGCCAGCATGCGCGCTGTGAAGTTCTCGGTGTCGCGGCTGGCGAAACGCGTCTGCAGCGCCAGGGTAATGACCGGCGCGGGCACGTCCAGGTCGATCGATTCGAACACGGTCCAGCGGCCCTCGCCGGAGTCTGCCACCCACGGCTGGATGTCCTTCAAAGTGGGATCGGCCTTCAAAGCCAGTGCGGCCAGGTCCAGCAGCCACGAACGCACGACGCTGCCGTAGCGCCAGATCTCCGAGATCTGCGCCAGGTTCAGGCCGAAGTCTTTCTTGGCTTTCATGATACTGAAGCCTTCGGCGAAGGCCTGCATCATGCCGTACTCGATGCCGTTATGCACCATCTTGACGTAATGACCCGCGCCGTGCGGACCCACGCGGCCCCAGCCTTGTTCCTTGCCGGGCGCCAGCGTCTCAAAGATTGGGCGCAGTTTTTCCACCACCTCGGGCTTGCCGCCGATCATCAGGCTGTAGCCTTCCGCCAGACCCCACACGCCGCCACTGGTGCCAGAGTCCACGAACTCGATGCCCTTTCCTTCAAGATACTCCGCGTGGCGGATCGTATCCTTGTAATTCGAATTGCCGCCATCGATGATGATGTCACCCTTTTTCAAGAAGCCGGATAATCTCTCGATCGTGTCATCGGTGACCTGGCCGGCGGGAACCATGAGCCAGACGATGCGCGGCGCCTTGAGTTTGCTTACGGCTTCCGCAAGCGAGCCCGCGCCTTCGGCGCCGTGCTTCACCGCGGTCTGTACCGTCTCAGCCGTGCGCGCGTAACCCACCACGCGATGCCCACCCCGCACGAGCCGCGTCGCCATGTTCAATCCCATCTTCCCCAAACCAACAATTGCGAGTTCCATATTGCTCTCCTAAGATTTTCGACCACGAAGGTGGGGCGCAGACCTTACCGAATAATTTTCTTCGCGTCTTCGCGATTATTTTCCCAACTTACTTGCGGCGGCTGCGTCCACAAGCCAGATGAGCTCGCCGTCCGGCGGCTTGATTCTTTGAGCCGGCAAATTCTCTGGATGATAGTCTCCAAACAGGACCTTGGCAAGTGTCTCTGCCTTGCTCCCGCCGCTGACGAGAAACAACACCTTGCGCGCCGCGTTGATCACCAGCGGCGTCAGCGTGACGCGCTGCGCGGGCCGGTCCTGATAGTGCGCGGTCACGGCCGCGGTCGGTGTTGTCATCTCGACGGGCGAGCCGGGGAAGAGCGAC
>DASXQN010000165.1:0-5301 GCA_036507155.1 Anaerolineales bacterium | reverse complement strand
GCGAGGCAGCCTGGCGCGCGGCACAAACGCTCAGCGATGATCATGACTTGCTGCAGGTATACCTCGACCAGACCTGGGATGCCAGCGTGTTGGAACAGGACGCGCAAAGCATCGTCTTCGACGGACCAAAGCTGACGAGTCTCCCGCTCCCTCTCCGCCGACACCTGGTCCAGCGCGCGGTCGAGACTCTGCGGCCCGGCCTTGAGTCCAGCTACGCGACGCTGGAGCGCGGCGCGGCGTTCCTGGGCGATCCCTCCCGGACGGTTCAAGTGGACCTGACAGGCGGGCTGCGACTCGTCCGGGAGGGCGCGCGTGTTTACGTTGCTGCGAGCCGCTCGGATCTGCCGGCTGTCCAGTGGCCGCAGATGCCGACAGATGCAAACGCGGTGCAAATCACGAGTGTTGTCGACGTGGCGTTGTCGAGCGGATGGCATTTTTCAGCGGAGACGTGGCCGTCTGCCGCCGAGGCGCGCGACCAGGCCGAACAGAACGGCGACCCGCTCCAGGTCTGGTTGGACGCGGAGACGCTGCCCGAGTCGCTGGAATTGCGCGTGCTCCGTCCGGGCGACCGGTTCGAGCCGCTGGGGATGGCCGGCCATTCGCAGAAGCTGTCGGATTTTTTCGTCAACGCGAAATTGCCACAGCGGGCGCGCCGACGCTGGCCCTTGTTGTGTTCGGGCGCGACTGTGATTTGGGTGCCCGGGTATCGGCCGGCGCACCCGTTCCGCCTGACACCGGCTTCGCAGAAGGTCCTGCATTTTGCGGTGTCGCCGCCGGAAACTGATTCCGTTTAGATACCAAAAAAGAGGTCAACGCTGCGTTGACCTCTTTTTATACTTCTTCGTTGAGCTGCCTGAGCTTCAAGTGGATCTCTCGCCACTGGATCTTTGAGACGCCCAATTTCTGACGGATCTTGTCCGCGTCCGTGCCGCTCTGATAATCCCGCAACGCGCAGGTCCAGCGGCACATGTCGAACGACAGGTGCTTTTTGAGGCCGGCCTCCTCGCCGATATCTTCGAGCAGGTATTCGAGCCGCCGCGGCGACCAGGGGAAGAGCTGGTCGACGGGCTGATATTGCGACATGTATTCGCGGTAGGCCGGGAGCCAATCGTCAGGCAGCGACAGCTTGCGCTCCTTGTAGCGATTGGCCGGGCTGGCATAGCGGATGAAGACCATCGGCCCGCTGGGCGCCTCCAGGTCGATGTGATTCAGATGGATGCCGAGGCATTCGCTCTTCTTGATGCCGGTGCTCAGCAGCAGGTGCAGAAGGCTATAGGGCCGCGCATCCGGCTTTTGGTCCCGGCGGTGACGGTCGGCGGCCAACAGGGCGAGCTGGACCTCATCATCGGTTAGGACCTGCGGGATGGGGCTGACGGCTGAGCGCTGCAACACCTTTTCGGCCGGGTCGATCACGATCACGCCGTGCTGGTGAAGCCAGCGGAAGAACGATTTGGTCGACGTGATACGGCGGGCCAGCGTCTTCGGACTGCACGGGACGGCGCGCTCCTTCTCCATCCACTCGAAAAACCGGTTAAGGTCGTTGGTGGTAATCGCACCCAGCGTTTGGTCGGGCGGCAGGAATTCGGTCAGCAGCCGCACGTCAGACAGGAAGGCCTTGACCGTGTTCGGGGAGCGGCCCTGGTCATTCAAATAGATCTCCCATGCATGCAGCGCGGGCGCGAGGCCAGTCTGCGACGTGAGGTGAGCAGTATTTGCCTGGCTCATGGCCTGACCTGAAAATCAATATGGCGCATAGTCTTTGCGTATAGTTTAGCGAAAAAAAATGGGAATGTCAACTGGCAATTTGACCCCCAGCCCTAAAGGGCATCCCCCCATTTTCGCCTGTCGATTCTTAGAGGCATTCGAATTTCAGAAGCGAAAATGGGGGGACCGAGGGGGGCGGGGGTCTAGTGCGACAGATCTTCCGGCTGGAAGCAGGGCTCGTAGTCGTAGCCGAGGATCAGGCGGTATTCAGCCTGGCTATTTGGGTCGGGGATCGAGATCTGGCCGGCCGAGTCGTACAGGCCGAGCGAGCTCAGCAGGTTGAAGCGCGGGGTCGCGTCCTGAGCGGCCGTCAGGTCCACGAGGACGGACGAGGCGTAGTCGCGCCGGTCCGCCGCGGAGATATGCGTTTCATAGCCGGCGTAGTTCAGCCGCGAAGCGGCCAGCGCGTCGTAATTCTCGATGTTGGTGCCGTTCTGGACCTCAACCACGATGGATTCACGCTCCACGGCGCGGGGCGAAAACGTGGTGGCCTCGGCCAGCATGGCCTGCAGGCTGGCTTCATTGGGCAGCAGCACCGACGCGCCGCCCGGCGTGATCCACGAGCTGACGTGCGGCGGGCGGATGTAGTAGCCGCGGATATCGGCATTGGTCAGGCGCGGCGCGTACGGCGCGAGCTTAAGCACATCGCCGAGACCGAGGTCCGTGACGACGGTGCTGGACAGGTCGTTGTAGAGCTGCGGGATCTTGTTCAGCGTATCGGTCCGCAGTGCCTGGTTGAAGATCGAGCGCAGGACCTCCTGCTGCCGCCGGCCGCGGTCGAAGTCGTTGGATTTGGAGCGTGCCCGTGCGTACCACAACGCCAGGTCACCGTCCATGTGGATGAGGCCGGGCCCGACCGTGTACAGCCACCAGTTGTTGTCATCAAAGGGATCGTAGCTCGGATCGATCAGGCGCCAGTCCGTGTAGGAGCACGAGATCGGCACGTCCATGCCGCCGAGCGTATCCACGATGCGGCGAAAACCGTCGAACTCGACCATGGCTGTGTGATCGATGCGGATGCCGAGATTGTATGCGATCGTTTCCTTTAAGAGGCCGGGCCCGCCGCCCGGATAGCCATAGATCTCGCCGCTCTGATACGCGGTGTTGATGCGCTGCATGCCGACCGTCGGAATATAGATCCAAAGATCGCGCGGGATCGAGATCAACGAAACCTGGCCTTCGCGCGGCCACAGGATCGCGATGACCATCGTGTCGGTGCGATACGATGCGCCGGGCCGCTTGTCCGAGCCGATCAGCAGAAAGTTGACGGTCTCATTGTCGGTCAGGGACGTCAGCGCGGTCGGTTGGACGCCGGGATTTTCCGCGGCGGGCGGCGCAGCCGAAGTTGGAAAGAGTTGATTGAGGTCGACCGTGGCCGTGGCATCCAGCGGCGGCGTGGCTGTAGGTGACGGCGTGCCCGTGGGAAGCGGGATGATGGGTTCAAACAGCGTGGGCGTGGAGAGCGAAGGCTGAAACGGCGTGGCGGTTGGAGAAGCATCCAGCGCGGCGGTCACGAGCACGAAAGGCAGCGAGTTGGCGGTGGGTGCGGGGGCGGAGCCACAGCCTGCGATCAGGATCCCGGCGGCGGCGAGGCCGAGCAGAGCCGAAAGGGAATTGAAGCGGCGCGGCTTCATCACGAAGATTTCATCCCGAACGTTTCGCTGCCCTGCAAGTGCGAGCAGCTAGCCGGGCGTTACCGTCGGCAGCGGCGTCGACGTGGCCGGCACGGGCGTGTTCGACGGCACGGGCGAGGACGTGAACGGCAGCGCCGTCTCCGTCAAGGGATCGGTGGGCACCGGCGTGGAAGTCGAGAAATCCGGAATGACCGTGACACCCGGCGTGCGCGGCGCGACGTTGGGTATCCATAGCACTTCGCCGACCTTGATGCTGGTGCTGCTGCCCTTGCAGTTAGCCTTTTGCAAGGCTGCGACCGTGGTTGAATAATTTTGAGCGATGCGAAATAAAGTATCACCGGCCTGCACAACGTATGTATGCACCCAACCGAAAGGCGGGCCGCAGGAACCGAAGCTCAAGGTGCTGGTCGGCAGCGGCGGCGTCGGCGAACTGGTTGTGACGATCACGGAGGTCGCGCTTGGGAAAAGGACCTGCGTGGCCGAAGGCGGCAGGGTGGGGATGGGCAGGCCGGGCGTCAAAGTAACGGCCGCGGGCGCCAGGCTCGGCTCGGCTGTAAGCGTTTCCGTCGCTGGGGCGATCGATCCCGCTGCGTTCTCGGAGAGCGCCAACGAAAGCCCTCCGATGATCAGGCCAAGAGAGACGATCGAGGTGATGAGAGCCGTCCCAAGCTGACGCAGGCTCTGCATTTATTTTTTCCCTGTGGCTGCGACCGCTTTTTCTGGCTGTCCGTCCTGTGAGATCGGCAGAAGCACGCTGAACGTTGCGCCCACGCCGGGTTCGCTCTCCACCCAAATGCGGCCGCGCTGCGCTTCCGTAAGCGTCTTGGTGATCGAGAGGCCCACGCCCGTGTCACCCACGCCTTCGATCAGGACGTTGTCGGCGCGGTACAGGCGGGTGAAGACGCGCGGCAGGTCCTCGGCAGGGATGCCACCGCCCGTATCGCTGACCTGGATCATGACGTAATCCTGTCCATCTTCGCTGCGCATGTCGACCTTGAGCCGGATCTTGCCTTCGACGGGCGAGGCCGCGCCGGCATTTTGGAGCAAGTGAACGAAGATCTGCTGCAGCGCTTCGCGGTCCGCATGGATCGGCGCGAGTTTCTTGGGCAATTCGAGGTGCATCGAGATATTCTTCTCGCGCACCTGGCTGCTCGTATAACTCATGGCATTGTCGATGATGTCATTCAGATCCACGGATTCGGGCTTGAGCCCCACCAGCTCAGTCTCCATCGTATTGAGCTGGATCATGTCCTCGATCAACGTACCGATGCGTTCCGTGGAGGCCTTGATGCGCTCGACGAACTTGCGCTGCAGCGCACCCAGGATGCCCACGGATTCACCCAATAGCAAGTCCGTGTAGCCGATGATGGAAGACATCGGCTGGCGCAGCTCCTGGGAAATGGAGGCGATGACCTCGAGCTGTTCGCTCGACCGCTGCTGAGGGGCCTCCGTTTGCAGTTCTGCTAATTTCGAATTTGACTCGGCCAGCTGACTCTGCAGGCGGGCCGTCTCTTCCAGGGTGGCGCGCAGCTCAGCTTCGAATTGCGCAGCCTCCTTGCTCAACTTGCCGGCCCTGCCCTTCTCACGCAGCGCCGCGTTCTCGGCTTGCAGGCTATCGATCACGCGCTTCGATTCCTCCTGCGCCGAGGCGAGTACAGCCACTTCCATACTGACGTCCGGCGTCTCCTTAACTTTCTGGTTGGCAAGCTCCAGTTCACGCGACAGTTCAGCCATGCGCGCTTCCAGCTCCTGGATGTGAGCCTGGGCGGCTTGCAAAACCTGTTGATTTTTCTCGCTCTGGATTTCGGTGGTTGAGATTTGCTGGCTGCGCTGGATGATCGGCACCAGCGCGCGGGCGATGTTCGCAAGAAAGCCCTGATCCTCTGCCGTCCACAGGCGGTTC
>DASXQN010000164.1:0-2770 GCA_036507155.1 Anaerolineales bacterium | reverse complement strand
AAGGGTTCGCTCGACCGCATCGGCGTCGAGTCGGTGGACCTGTACCAGATTCATTGGTCGAGTCCCTTATTAAGTCCTGAGACGATGATGGAGGGTATGGCGCTGTGCGTCCAGGCGGGCTTAACGCGCACTGTCGGTGTTTCCAATTTTGGACAGAAGCGAATGCTGCGCGCCTATTCGACGCTCGCTCAACACGGCATCCCGCTGGCCTCGAACCAGGTGCATTACAGCCTGCTCAGCCGCGAGGTGGAGAAGAATGGAACGCTGGCGCGCTGCAAAGAATTGGGAATCCGGATGATCGCATATTCCCCGCTCGAAAAAGGCCTGCTCACCGGAAAATACAGCACCGAAAATCCACCGCCAGGTCCGCGCGGGCCGCAATACGCCGAACGATTACCAAAGCTCCCGCCCGTGCTTAAGGTGCTCACGAAGATCGGCCAGGATCATGGCGGCAAGACGAATTCCCAGGTCGCGATGAACTGGTTGATCCGCAAAGGCGCGCTGCCCATTCCCGGGGCAAAGACCGCGGCGCAGGCGCTTGAGAACGCCGGTGCACTGGGATGGAAATTGACGGATGCGCAGGTCGCGCTGCTGGATGAGGCCAGCGACAAGTTCTCCGCCGCCTGAGCCGCGCGTCGCCGACGCATGATGCGTACTAAGATGCAATAATAGCGCCGGCTTACGCCGGCGCTATTATTTGAGATTGCCTCGGCGGCTTATTCTGAGCCGCGATTGAAGAACTGCAGATAACCGTAGCCGGCGATGAACACCAGATAGAGCAGGATGATCACCCAGGAGTTCGTGCGGATCACCTTTGAAAGCACGCCGAGCACGGCCACGACCAGCCCGCAAAGCGAGCCGAAGAATAGTGATGTCGCGATGGCATTGCTGGCGCCCGGGTCGACGAAGTCCTTGGCAAACCAGGTGATCAGGCCGACGGCCACCAGGCCGGCGCCGAAGAACTGTGCGCCGAGCGATTCGGTTGTGCCGGCAGAAAGGCCGAACAGTTTCAGGATGGGTTCCGGACCGAGCAGCAGGCCGACGCCGAACATGAACGCGACCAGCGCGTTGACCAGAAACACCGTGCGAAGGTTTAGGTTTTTCATGCTTACTTCTCCTTTTGAATTGATGTAGTACTAAAGGGCTATAATCAGTATACATTCCGCGCAAATGCTTTGGAACCATGCTCGCCTCCCCCATTGGGACTATTCGGTTTTCGAGCGAGTATATCGACGGGCGCAGCGTGGATAACTTGGACGGCTAGTTTCCCAGTGGCGCCCGCCAACTCAGCCTGGAGCGATGGAAGAATGCGATACAACTTCGACCGAGAGATCAACCGCAGGAATACGAACTCGATCAAGTGGGAGTTTGTCCAATCTGAAAAGGGCGTCTTTCAGCTTGAGAAAACCGACCGCTACTTCGGGCGAAACCGCATGCTCCCCCTCTGGATCGCGGACATGGACTTCCAATCGCCGCAGCCGGTCGTGGATGCGCTGGTCAAACGCGCGCGGCACGGTGTGTATGGGTACACTCAAAAGACCGATGCGTATTTCGAAGCCGTCGTCGGCTGGATGAATAAGCGCCACGGCTGGAAGATTAAGCCGGAATTGATCGTCACCACTCCGGGGGTCGTCTCCGCCCTTGCCATGCTTGTGCTAACCTTCGTCGCACCGGACGAAAAAATCCTGATCCAGCCGCCGGTTTATTACCCCTTTACGCTCGTCGCCGAGCTCAACGGGCGCGGCATCGCGCGGAATCCTTTGCGCTATGTCGATGGCCGCTACGAAATCGACTTCGATGACCTGGCGGCAAAGGCGCGCGATCCCAAGGTTCGGATGCTGATCCTGTGCAGTCCGCACAACCCGGTCGGTCGCGTGTGGACGAAAAAGGAGCTGACGCGGATAGGGGAGATCTGCCTGGAGAACAACGTCCTGGTCGCGACCGACGAGATACACGGGGACCTCGTCTACAAGGGATCCACCTTCGTTCCGTTCGCGAGCATCAACAAAAACTTCGCCGAGATCTCGATCACATGCACCGCGCCGAGCAAGAGCTTCAACCTGGCCGGCCTCTCGACCTCGAACATCATCATCCCGGATGCGGCGCTGCGCGGGAAGTTCCAGGAGACGCTCCTGCACAACGCGCTGCTCGACGTTGGGATATTCGGCAGCCTCGCGCTGGAGACCGCATACACGCAGGGCGCTGATTGGCTGAAGCAGGTGCTCGCGTATCTCGCTGGGAATCTCAAATACATGGAGGCTTACTTTGCCAGGCATATCCCGCGCATTCGCGTCGTGCACGCTGAAGGGACGTACCTGGTCTGGCTGGACTGCCGCGGCCTGGGACTGCCTCAGGAAGAAATCAAGCGCTTGATGCTCCAAGAGGCGCGCGTGTACCTCGAAGAGGGCACGATCTTCGGCGCCGAAGGCGAGGGTTTCGAGCGCGTCAACATCGCCTGCCCGCGCCCGGTGCTCAAGGACGCGCTGCGTCGAATCCGCGATGCCGTCGATAGGCTCGGCTGAAGGATGCCTTCCAGGTTCACAGGTTCATGCTATAATGCTGCCAGTATGTACGGCCAGCGTCGTTCTCCCACGCCCTCCGTTGCGATCGCCCGCAACAATAATAATGACGATAATGACGACAGTTGGGTCGTTGGGCGAAGCATGGCTGGTTGACAAAAGCACTTAGTCACACCAATCGCCCGACGCATACTGCGGAGGGCGATTTATTTTATGTGGAATTAACCACGAAGGACACGAAGGGGCACAAA
>DASXQN010000163.1:0-5987 GCA_036507155.1 Anaerolineales bacterium | reverse complement strand
TCGACTATGAGACTAGCAGACCAGTGACTATCAGACTAAATGAGTCAGGTCGCCCGCCATGGCCGGTTCTACCACACTCTCGTGGAAAGGAGGTGGAGGACGGCGCCGTCGGATTGCCTCTCCTACCTCCCCTGTCATACGGCAGGGGATTTTTGCTTGCCCCATCAATGGCCGCTCTTGTTCCCGGGCCATGAATTGGGGATTCCAATTTCAGAGGAGTATCCATGTTTCGTAAACTGACTTTCGTTCTCGTCATAGCTAGCTTGCTGCTGGCAGCATGCGCAGTCCCTGTAGGGGGCGCAGCGCCCGCGACCCCCACCTCCGCGGGGCTGACCTTCACAGACGGACTCGGCCGCACGGTTACGCTCGCCGGTCCCGCGCAGCGTGTCATTGCGCTAGCCCCGTCCAATACCGAGATCCTGTTCGCCATCGGCGCCGGGGACCAGGTGGTGGGCCGCGATCAATACTCGGATTATCCCGAGGCAGCCAAAGCCGTCACCGACATCGGCTCCACGTACGAAGCGCTCAACACGGAGTTGATCGTCTCTTTGCAGCCGGACCTGGTGCTTGCGGCCGAGATCAATACGCCCGAACAGGTCAAGGCGCTCGAAGACCTGGGGTTGACGGTCTATTACTTGAACAATCCGACCACCCTGGAAGAGCTGTACAGCAATATCGCGCTCGTCGCGCAACTTACCGGCCGCGAGGCCGAAGCCAAGGCGTTGATCGAGTCGCTGCAGGTGCGCGTCGCCGCGGTGGACAAGAAGATCGTGCTGATCAGCTCGCGGCCGACCGTGTTCTATGAGCTGGACGCTACCGATCCCGCACAGCCCTACACCGCGGGCAAAGGCACCTTCGTCACATTGTTGATCGAGCGCGCCGGCGGGCACAACATCGCCGCGGATCTTGAGGGCTATCCACGCTTGAGCCTCGAGCAGGTCGTGGCTGCAGACCCGGCTTTCATCATCCTGGGCGACGGCACGTATGGCGGCGTTACGCCCGAAGACGTGGCTGGCCGTCCCGGCTGGGAGAAGCTGAGCGCGGTGAAGAACGGACAGGTGTTGCCCTTCGACGACAACCTGGTCAGCCGACCCGGCCCGCGCCTGGTGGATGGGTTGGAAGCGCTGGCAAAGTTGTTGCATCCTGAACTGTTTAAGTGAGGAAGAACAGGTGATTAGGTAATTGGGTAATTAGGAATTAGGGATTAGGTTTCATAGGTAGCCTAGTCCCCGATTCCTGATTACCTGATCCCTGATCACCTAACACCCAATTACCTAACACCTAATTACCTAATCCCCAATTACCCCTCATCATTTTCCACCCTATGCATCGCTCTTACCTGCTCAGCCTTCTTCTGCTCTGCCTTGCTCTGCTCCTCAGCCTGGCGATCGGTTCGGTATTCATCCCACCGGGCGAGGTATGGCGCGCATTGAGCGGAGCTACCCATAACGAGACCTTCCGCACCATCGTGTGGGACATCCGCCTGCCGCGCACGGCGCTGATCGCGTTGGTCGGCGCGGCCCTGGCCGGCAGCGGCGCTGCGTATCAGGGACTCTTTCGCAATCCCCTGGCCGACCCTTATCTGATCGGCGTGGCGTCGGGCGCGGGCCTGGGCGCGGTGTTGGCCCTGTCCGTGCGCTGGCCGTACACCACGCTGGGACTGCTGGCCGTGCCATTGGCCGCGTTCATGGCCAGCCTGTTGACCGTCTATCTGGTTTATACCTTCGCGCATGTCGGCGGCAGCGTGCCGACCACCAATCTGATCCTGGCCGGTGTGGCCGTTTCGTCTTTTGCGGTTTCGATGACCTCCTTCCTGATGCTGCGTTCGACGGGCGAACTGCGCCGCGCCATCGGATGGCTGCTCGGCGGCGTCAGCCTGATCGGCTGGGACGTGACCTTGGCGCTCATCCCGTACCTGGCCATCGGCCTGAGCACGCTGATTTTGAACGGCTACGCCTTGAACCTGCTGCAGTTCGGCGATGAGCAGGCCGCGCAAATGGGATTGGACGTGCGCCGCGCAAAACTCGTCATCATCGTCGCCGCCTCGCTGGTCTCCGCGGCGGCGGTGTCTTTTGCGGGCATCATCGGCTTCGTGGGGCTGGTCGTGCCGCATCTCGTGCGCATCTGGTGGGGCGTGGACTACCGCCGCCTGATCCCATTGAGCATCCTGGGCGGCGCGGCGGTGCTATTGTTTGCGGATGTGCTGGCGCGCGTCATCCTGGCTCCGCAGGAATTGCCGGTCGGGATCGTCACCGCGCTGGCCGGCGCGCCGTTCTTTCTGTGGGTGCTGCGGCGCTCGAAGAACCAGGGGTTGTGGTGAGCCAGGACTGGAGTGCAGACTTCAGTCTGCAACAAGCTAGCGGACTACACCTGCCCTGGCGGGCGGTGCCAGGGAAGTCCGCACTCCGTTTAACAGAAGCTCTTAACACATAGGACATAACGCGCAGGACACTATGCAGCTTGAAGACTTGATCGCAAAGATCCAACCGCTCGACGAAGCTGCCATGCAGGCCGCACGTGCGCGCCAGGCGACCCTCACCAAACCGCCGGGCAGTCTGGGTCGGTTGGAGCAGTTATCGATCCAACTGGCCGGCATCACCGGCGGACCACTACCGTCGGTGGAACGAAAATCCGTGATCGTAATGGCCGCCGACCACGGCGTGGCGCTTGAAGGCGTGAGCGCGTATCCTGCCGAGGTCACACAGCAGATGGTGCTGAGCTTTCTGCGCGGCGGCGCGGCCGTCAACGTGCTGGCGCGGCAGGCGGGGGCGCGCGTCGTGATCGTGGACATGGGCGTGGCGGCAGATATCCCGGCGAGCGAAGGGCTGATTGTCCGGAAGATCGCGTATGGAAGCGGAAACATCGCCCGCGGTCCCGCGATGACGCGTGCACAGGCCGCGGAGTCAGTTTTGGCTGGCGTTGAAATCGTCCAGGCGGAGGTCGCGCGCGGCGTCGACCTCGTCGCGACGGGCGACATGGGCATTGGCAACAGCACGGCCTCGGCCGCGGTGGCGTGCGCGTTGACCTCGCGCGGTCCGGCTGAGGTCGCTGGCCGCGGCACGGGCGTCGACGATGAGGGTTACCAGCGCAAGCTGCAGGCTATCACGCGCGCGCTGGCCGTGAACGCACCAATTGCAAAGGATGGATTGGATGTGCTTGCGAAAGTCGGAGGTTTCGAGATCGGCGGGCTGGCCGGCGTGATGCTCGGAGCGGCCGCGCAGCGCATTCCGGTTGTGATCGATGGTTTCATTTCCACCGCCGCGGCCATGCTCGCGGTCTCGCTCGCGCCTGCATGCCGCGCGTATTTGGTCGCCGCGCATCGTTCGCAGGAACATGGCCATGGACTGATGCTCGAATGGCTGGGCTTGCGGCCGCTGCTGGATCTCGACCTGCGCCTCGGCGAAGGCACCGGCGCGGCGCTGGCATTTCATTTGATCGAGGCCTCAACGCGCATCCTGCGCGAGATGGCCACCTTTGACGAAGCCGGGGTGAGCGATAAGGACTAAATGCTCAAACACGAATGGCACCAAGGACACGAAGGTGAAAAGGGCTCGGCCTTTGCTCTCCTTTGAGTCCTTAGTGTCCTTTGTGTTCAGATTATCCTAACATGCGAAGTCTACGCACTGCCTTCGGACTACTGACCACGCTCCCGATCCGGCTCCCCGGCAACTGGCAGCCCGGCGACAGCGGGCGCGCGGCTGTGTGGTATCCGCTCGTCGGGCTGGTGATCGGCGCGCTGAGCTGGCTGACCTGGAGAGGATTCACACTGGTGCTGCCCCCGTTCGTGGCCGCCGTGCTGACGCTCATCGTCTGGGTCGCGTTGACCGGCGGCCTGCACCTGGACGGCCTCGCGGATTGTTGCGACGGCCTGTTCGCGAGCGTAGCGAGCGCCTCGCGCGAACGCCGTCTCGAGATCATGCAAGACCCGCATGTCGGCGCGTTCGGCGCGATTGGTTTGATCTTGATTTTGCTGCTCAAAGCTGCTGCGCTGGCAACGCTCACGCCTGCGGCGAGTCTTGGCATCGTGCTGGCGGCGAGTCTCAGCCGCTGGTGCATCCTGCCCGCAGCGCTGCTTCCGGCCGCGCGGCCCGGCGGCCTGGGCGCGGACTTTGCCTCCGGACTGCGGCGCTCTTCCATTATCGTGAGTGCACTGCTGCCATTCGGTCTGGCTGCGGCGCTCGGCCTGCGCGGATTGTTCGCGGCACTGACTGGATTGGCTGTGGCTGCGTCGGTATCGCTCTTCGCCCGCGCCCGCATCGGCGGCGTGACGGGAGATGTATTTGGAATGCTGGTTGAAATGGTTGAGGCCGCCGTATTGCTGATCTTCGTGAGCGCGATCTGATGCAGACTGAATCGCGAGCCCACAGTCTTACCCTGATCCTCGGCGGCGCGCGCAGCGGGAAGAGTGCGCACGCAGAGGAGGTCGCGAGCGCCTCCGGCCGGCCCGTGCTTTATGTCGCAACCGCCACCGCGCTGGACGACGAGATGCGTGAGCGGATCGGCAGGCACCGCGCCGCTCGTCCGCCCGAGTGGCAGACCTTCGAAGCGCCGCTCAAGGTTGGCGCGGCCCTGGTTGCTCACGCGAAGAATCTGTCCGGCCATGTCGTCCTGCTCGATTGCATCACGTTGCTGGTGAGCAATGTCCTGCTGGCGCTGCCCGAAGACGCCTCGGCCGCGCCAGCGATGCAGCACGTCGAAGCCGAGATCGAAGCGCTGCTCGAGGCGCGCGACCGCCTTGAGGGTCAGTGGTTGATGGTCTCTAATGAAGTTGGCCTCGGGCTGGTGCCGCCTTATCCGCTGGGACGCCTGTTCCGCGATACACTCGGCTGGGCGAATCAGCGCCTGGCCCGCGCCGCGGACAAAGTGGTCTTCATGGTGGCCGGCATCCCGATGGTGGTTAAGTAGACGCATGCTAAGCATTCAACACCTCTCGGTTTTTTATGACCAACGCCAGATCCTGCACGGCATCACGCTCGAAGTGCGCGCCGGCGAAGTGATGGCGTTGATCGGCCCGAACGGCGCGGGCAAGTCCACGCTGATCCGCGCGCTGAGCGGCGTGATCCCCGCGCGCGGCGGACGGGTGAGCATGGACGGTGACGACTTCGCCGAGTTGTCTCCCATGCAGCGCGCCAGGAAAGTGGCCACGGTGCCGCAGGCAGTTTCGCTTCCGCCGGCTTACACCGTCTGGGAGACCGTTCTGTTCGGCCGCACGCCATACCTGAATTTCCTGGGCCAACCCTCCAGGGCCGATGAAGAACTCGCCCGCGGCGCGCTGGACCGTGTCAACGCATTGTATTTAACGGACCGCCGCGTCGGCGAGCTCTCGGGCGGCGAAGCCCAGCGCGTCCTGCTGGCTCGCGCGCTTTGCCAGACCACGCCGATCCTGCTCCTGGACGAACCCACCGCGCACCTGGATCTGCAGTATCAAGTCAGTTTGTTGGAATTGGTTCACGATCTGGCGCACAAGGACCATCTTGCGGTCCTGCTCGCCCTGCATGACCTCAACCTGGCCGCGCGCTTCGCGGACCGCGTCGCCTTGATGGTCGCCGGCCAGATCCAGGCGCTGGGCACGCCGCGCGAGGTATTGACGGCCGAGTTGATCTCCCAAGCGTACTGCCTGCCCGTCCAGGTGGTGGAGCATCCACTGACGGGTGGTCCGTTGGTGCTGCCTGAGACGGGGCATTAAGCGCCCAACTTGACTTCCCTTTGCCGGGATTGTATAATCTCGATCAATCTTCGGGAGTAGTAAGCGGTCCGCAGACTGATAGAGAAGGAGATGCTCGCTGGAAGTCTCCGCAGCCAAGCGACGCTGAAGTAGCCTGGAAGGAAATGCTGAAGAACGTCGGTGACCAGTAATCAGTAACCAGTGGTCAGTGATCAGTAGAACAGCACGGTGGCCGACCGTTACCCCGGCGCCCGAATTGTCGGGATAGAGTGCGCTGAAAATTTACCCTTAGTGCTCCTTAGTGCTCCTTAGTGCCCTTCGT
>DASXQN010000162.1:0-3439 GCA_036507155.1 Anaerolineales bacterium | reverse complement strand
GGCGCGAGTAGGCGCGCACATGCGGGGCCAGTTTGTCCCGCCAGCCGCGCGGTAGATAATTTACAAACAGTTTGTTGCCAAAGAAGTATTTCCCGCGCCAGTAGATGCCATGGGTCTCGAACGGATAGCCGCGGTTTGGGCAGAAGATCACCATGCGCCCGCCGGATTTGAGCGTCCGCACCATCTCGCGGACCGCCTGCCCGTCATCCCGGACGTGCTCGATCACCTCGTGGCTGAGGATCAGGTCGAAGGTCGACTCCGGGAAGGGGAGCGACTCCCCCGCCGCGTTGACAATTTCCAGGGCGCGGACTTTTGCTTGCGCGGCGCGTTCGAGGTCAAATTCCAGGCCGACTATGCGCGAACCGAGGCCCGCCAGCTTCTCGACGTAGAGTCCCACCCCGCAGCCGTTCTCCAGAACGCGCCCCTCGAGACGCGCTCCCGCGGCCCGCACGATCATGTCGAGGCGCCGCTGCTGTCCCGCCCGCCACACGTACGACGGCTCGCCGCGCAGCGCTGCTTTTTCAAGGTCCTGTTCCAACATGGATGCCATTATATACTTGAACCTTGCGCCTTTAAGGTTCTTGTGCTAAAATATTGCTTGTACGAACCAATACCGGAAGCATCGAGAAGTGGGCAACCCCCACTTTTCTGCTTGTAATGGGAGTAAGGGAGCAAGAAGCATGACTAAGAACGAATTCGCCCTGGCCTTCAACGAAGTGCTGGAAGAAAAGCAGCTCTCCAAAGACATCATCATGGGAGCCATCGAGTCCGCCATGGTTTCGGCCTACCGGCGGGCTGTCAACGCGTCCACCGCACAACAGATCGAGGCAAAAGTCGACCCCGAAACCGGCAAGGTGATTATCTTCGCCGAGAAAGAGGTCGTCGAGGACGTCCAGGAACAAAACACGGAAGTCATCCTCGAGGAAGCGCGCAAGGTAAACCCTGAAGCGCAACTGGGCGACATGGTGATCGTCGAATCCACGCCGGCGGATTTTGGCCGCGTGGCCGCGCAGACCGCGCGCCAGGTGATCCAGCAGCGCATCCGTGAGGCCGAGCGCTCCAACCAGATGCAGTACTTCGAACGCCAGGTCGGCGAGATCGTAAGCGGCGTGGTCCAGGCGATCAATGCACAGCAAGGCGCAACCCTGGGTCTGGACATGAAGGCCGAAGGCGTCATGCCGAACAACCAGAAAGTCCCAGGCGAACGCCTGAAACTGCACGACCGCGTGCGTGCCGTCGTCCTGGAAGTCAAGGACGGCTCGCGCGGCCCGCAGATCATCCTCTCGCGCGCGCACCGCAACTTCCTGCGGCGCCTGCTCGAAAACGAGGTCCCCGAGATCTATCACGGCGTGGTGGAGATCCGCGCGATCGCCCGCGAGCCGGGCGCGCGTGCCAAGGTGGCCGTATCCGCCACCCAGCCGGGCGTGGACCCGGTCGGCGCATGCGTCGGCATCAAGGGCGTGCGCATCCAGGCCATCGTGAAAGAACTGCACGATGAGAAGATCGACATTATTCAATGGGATCCCGATCCCGTTGTGTACATCTCGAAGGCCATCAGCCCGGCGCGCGTCAGCGGCGTGTATCTCTCGGATACGGAAGGCAGCCGAACCGCAACCGTCGTCGTGCAGGAAGACCAGTTGAGTCTGGCGATCGGCCGCGATGGCCAGAACGCGCGCCTGGCTGCCAAGCTGACGGGTTGGCGCATTGACATCAAGTCTCTGAGCGAAGCTGCCGGAGATGCACTGCAGAAATTGAAGAACGATGACGCTCTGGCGGCCATGCTGCCCGCGGCGGTGGAAGCGCTCCCGCAGGTGGAGGCCATCCTGCTCAAGAAGGCTGAGAATCGTCCGGTCACGCCTGAGGAGTACACGGCGTTGGGTCAGTTCGTGGATCGTGTCGAGCGCCGCACCATTCAGATCAAAGAGGAAGCCGCGCGCGTTGAGGAAGAGAAGATGTCCGCTGCCCGCGCAGAAATTCCCGCGGGAGCCTTCAAGACACCGCTCGACCAGGCCGGCATCCGCGAACATATTTTCAATATTCTCACTGAGGCAGGTTATGAAACCGCCGGTGATCTCATGATGGCGCTGAAGACGGATCCGAATTCGGTCCTGGCGCTGGCCGGCATCGGCCCCAAGGCCATGCAAAACATCGAAGAAACGCTGGCCGGCCTGACATACCCCGAGCCTGAACCCGAGCCCGAGCCGGCGGTGGCTGAAGCGGCTCCCGTGGAGATTCCCGCGGACGTCGTGATCCTGGAAGCCACACCGCTGGTCGACGACCCGGATGAGATCAAGAAGGAATCCGTCAAAGGCAAAGCCGATGAGAAGGACGAGAAGGAAGAGGTCGAAGGTGAATTCGCCAAGGACGGCGTCTCGCTGGACGAGTTGTTCACCTTGAAGCCGGAGATCTTTCAGACGGCGACGCCCGGTACGGAAGAGGACGCGGCTGATAAGAAGAAGGGCAAGAAGGGCAAGAAAAAGAGCGTCGAGCTTGAGTTCGACGAGAATCTTGGTCAGGTGGTCGGCCGCAAGATACACAAGCGCGGCGGTGATGACAGCCTGGACGAGGAATAGGCACGTTAATTCCTCGTTTGATTCCCTCTTCGTACCCGGGGCTTCGCGTGGAAGCCGGAAGAGGGAGAGTTAAAAGGAACGTGGCAAAGAAACCTGTTCAGCGCATCAAACATGTTCCCCAGCGCACCTGCGTGGGTTGCCGCACGGTCTTGGCCAAGCGGCAGATGATCCGTCTCGTGCGGACGCCCAACGGGGTGATGGTGGACCCGACCGGCAAGCAAGCCGGACGCGGGGCTTACTTGCATGATCGCCGGGAATGCTGGGAGAAGGGGCTCCAGGGCGGCCTGGCGCATGCATTGAAGGCGGAACTGGGCGCTGAAGACCGGGAACGTTTGGAAGCTTATATGCATACGTTGCCTGAGGAGCTGGGGGCAAGTCCCGTCAGCGGGCAAACCGCCATGTGACCGATCGTCGCTTTCGCTCACAGGCGCGCACAGCTTCCGGATCACCAGCCCGCCACGGGCTTATTTGGGAAGCGAATTCTTTCTGGAGGTGGCCTATGAGTGAAACTGGAAATGGCGTCACGGCGGCACGCGATGGCAAGCTCGAACTTCCTTCGAGCATCATCATCCGTGACCTGGCGCAGAAGATCGAAAAAAGTCCCATTGAAATCATCAAGAAACTGATGACCAACGGCGTGATGGCCTCCATCAATCAAGCCGTTGATTTCGACACGGCTGCGGTCGTGGTGGCGGAGTATGGCTTTGAAGCTGTCCCCGAAGCCGTGGAGGAAGTCGTCGTGGAGGAATCGGGGGAGGTGCCGCTGTGGCGGCAGATGATCGCAGGCGAGGACGCGGCCAAACTGATCAACCGTGCGCCGGTCGTCACCATCCTGGGTCACGTGGATCATGGAAAGACCCGCCTGC
>DASXQN010000161.1:0-5024 GCA_036507155.1 Anaerolineales bacterium | reverse complement strand
AGATCGAAACCGGGGCGCTGCCACGGAACCCAGCCGACTTCCCCGCCGAATATCTCCTGTGTCAGCCCTTCCTGGTCTTTGCTGGCCGCGATGGCGATGGCGGAAATGGGATGCATGTGATCGACGTGACGAAAAGGGATCAGTCCGTGCAGAGGCGTATCGATCGAACTTACGGCCGGGTTGAGGCCAAAAGTGGCGTGCCGGTACATCTCCACCATCGAATCTTCGATCGCCGACTTTACGCCCTTGTTTTCTGCGCCGTTGTAGATCTCTGCCAGTCGCAGGAACTTGTCCATATACAGCGAGGCGAAATTTGCGCGCGTGGAGGTCCGCAGGTCGCCGCCCGATCCCTTGACCCACAGCACGTCCACCTCTTGTCCGCTCAGCGGATCGGCCATGAGCACTTTCGAGGAGGTATTCCCGCCGCCCGTATTCGTAATGCGTTGGTCCGCGCCGAGCAGGTTGCTTCGATAGCGCAGGCGCTCGACGGCATCGAAGCCCTGCGCGGCTTTATCGTCCCAAAGATAATTCACGTATTGATAGTCTCTCTTGATCACTGCCATATTTTCCTTTGGCGGCCGCTCTTATCGATCGGCCAGTTCTTTTTTCTCGTAATCCTTGATGACCCGCATGAAGTCCAGGCCGATGGGCACTTGTTTCCGCTGGCAATAGGCATCCCAAACCGCACCGAATGGCATCGATTTCAATTCCTCCTGCAACGCCAGGCGGCTGGAGAAATCACCTTCGATCTCGAATTTCAGCAGCTTCGCGCGCGGCTCGAGCAGGGCCATCAACAGGGCACGCAGCGTGTTGCGCGCGCCCACCGTCCAGGCGGCGACGCGGTTGATGCTGGCGTCGAAGTAGTCCAGGCCGATATGGATCCGCTCGAGCGCGTCGCTGCGGACGATCTCCTGTGCAATCGCCTGCAGGTCATCGTTGAAAGCCACCACATGATCGCTGTCCCAGCGCACGCCGCGGCTGATATGTAACAACAATTGATCGTGATACATCAAGAGCGCGGAGATCTTGTCCGCGATCGTCTCGGTGGGATGGAAATGGCCCGAATCGAGCGTGAGCAGTATCTTGCGGGTCAGCGCGTATGCGGCGTAAAACTCCATCGAACCGACCACATAACTCTCGGAGCCCAGGCCAAACAGCTTCGGCTCCACCGCGTCCAGGTTCTGGCGCGGGTCGATTTTTTCGGCAAAAATCAGATCGAGGGACTCGAGCAGCAGTCGGCGGGGAGTGTGGCGGTCCGCCGGCGTATCCTTGTAACCGTCCGGGATCCAGATGTTCGTGACCGCGGCCGTCGCCAATTCCTTTCCAAAATATGCGCCGATTCGGCGGCTGGCAATGCAATGTTCCACCCAGAATTTGCGGATGCCTGGATCGCGATGAGCCAGGGTAAAACCATCGGCAGATTTGGGATGCGAGAAGCAGGTCGGATTGAAGTCGAGGCCGTGCTGATTGGCCTTCGCCCAATCCAACCAGCGGCTGAAATGCTTCGGCTCGATTGCATCGCGCTCAACCTTCTTATCCGCTTCCAGATAGATCGCATGCAGGTTCAAACGATGCGATCCCGGCAACAGACTATAGACGACATCCAGGTCTTTGCGAAGCTCGTCCGCGCTGCGCGCCTTGCCCGGGTAATTGCCCGTCGCCGCGATGCCGCCGGTCAGGTCACCGCCCGGGTTTTCGAAGCCGCCGACGTCATCACCTTGCCAGCAATGCAGGCTGATGGAAACCCTCTCAAGCTGTCCCATGGCCTGCTCGGTATCCACGTCCCAGGCCGCGTAGCGCTCCCGGGCGAGGGCGTAGGCGGAGCGAGTATTCGATTCGGATACCGTCATGCCTGCCTCGCCAGAACAATCTTCATCAGCTCGACCAGTCGGGCATAGGCGTCATCCCAGCCGGCGCTTCGGTCCGGTTCAATGATCTCACCTTCGAAAGACGCTCGCACAACCTCGCGCGCTTCTGCCAGCGAGCGCAGTTGCTTCAAACCGATCGCCTGCATCAGGATATTGCCGATCGCGGTGGCTTCCACAGGGCCCGTGATCACCATGCGCCTTGTGGCGTTTGCAGCGAATTGATTCAGCAGGCGATTCTGTGTCCCGCCGCCGATGATATGGATCGTCCCAAAATGTTTGCGGGTTAATTCTTCCAGCTTTTCCAGGACCCAGCGGTATTTCAAGGCGATGCCTTCCAGGACAATCCGCACGATCTGGCCTTTAGACTGTGGGACAGGTTGATTCGTGTCAGCACAAAATTTTTGGATTCGAGCCGGCATGTCGCCTGAATGCAGGAACTCCGCAAAATCAGGGTCAATGACCGATAGGAATGGTTCCGAATCCGATGCCATCTGGATCAGCGTGTCGTACGACACGACCTCCCCGTGGCGCATCCACTCGCGTCTGCATTCCTGGATCAGCCACAGGCCCATGATGTTCTTCGAGAATCTCCACGTGCCGCAGGCTCCGCCCTCGTTCGTGAAGTTGTATTCGAGAGCCTTCTCATTGATGACCGGCAGCTCGGTTTCCACGCCCATAATGGACCAGGTCCCCGAGCTGATCCACACAAAATCCGCCGCGGAGGCCGGCACGGCCACAACTGCTGAACCCGTGTCGTGGCAGGCCGGAACGATTACGGGAATCGCGTCCGCATGGATCTCCTCAGCGATATCCGCGAGCAGCCTTCCGACGCGGGTGCCAGGCTCGGTCACGGGCCGGAAAAGGTGCCTGGGAATTTTGAATGCATCCAGGATCGCAGTGGACCAATCCCGTTTTCTCGGATCAAAACATTGCGTGGTGGTCGCGTTGGTAAATTCGTTCGTGATCTCGCCGCACAGCCAATAGTTGAAGAGATCCGGAATAGTCACGAATGTTTTGGCCGCATCCAACATGGACGGATTATTTTCTCTGAGCGCGATCAATTGATACAGCGTGTTGAGCTGCATGAACTGGACGCCGCTGTTGGCAAAGATCTCCGCACGGGACATGGACTTGAAGGCCTCCTCCATCCTGCCGTCCGTGCGGCTGTCGCGATAATGAAATGGGTCGCCGAGCAGGCCGCCTTTTTCATCGAGCAGGGCAAAATCGACGGCCCACGTGTCGAGGCCGATGCCGTCCAGCCGATTCTCGATCCTGGTCGACCTGCCGATGCCCTCCTTGATATCCGACCAGATGCGCAGAACGTCCCAATGCAGACCGTCGCTTAGCTGCACGGGGCCATTGGTGAAGCGGTAGGTTTCGGTCAGCGTGAGCTGCCTGTCCTGCAGGCTGCCGATGATGGCGCGGCCACTTTCGGCGCCTATATCGATCGCTAGGAAATTGTGCGCGGTTGGCATGACAAGTTAATCGAGATGGAAATATTCTTTGAGTTCCAGGAAGCTCTCGTCGGGCCGCGCGTTGGCATCCGTATACGGCGCCATATATTCCTGCCAGCGCGTATTGATCTCTTTCGCGGCCATCCGGGACTGTGCGGTTGCGAGGCTTGCGTCGGTCTCAAAGTAGCCGAAGATCAAGCCGTCTGCGCGCATGAACAATGAATAATTATGCCAGCCGCTTTCACGCAAGGCTTTGAGCATTTCGGGCCAGACGTTTTTATGATGTTCCGTGTATTCGGCCAGGCGATCCTGCCTGACCTTGAATTGAAAACCGACACGATTCATCGCGTCACCTGCTCGTGGTTAATCGAATTGTCACTTCGGCAGTCAGTGGCAGGATAAGCTGACTGCCGAAGTGAAGTGGTTCGAAACTTGCTATCCGGGTCTGGTCCTACCAGTTGAAGTTGTCGATGTTATCCGCGTTGTAAATGAAGGGCAGGCCGAGCAGGACGTTGAGTCCCAGATCGGGATCATTCTCGATGGTGTACTCACCCAATCTGCCGGCGGAGAAGGTCTCGCCTTCCTCGCCCTTGATCTCGCCGGTGGCCAGCGCATGCATCGCATACACGGCCAGGTAGCCAAGGTCAGCGGGATTCCAAAGGGCGAATTGCGGACTAGCGCCGTTCTTGACGAACTCGCGCATCTGGTTCGGCGTGCCCAGGCCCGTCACGAACACCTTGCCGATCAGATCTGCGTCGGTAACGGCGCGGGCGGAGGCAGCGATGCCGACCGTGGTCGGGGCAATGATCACCTTAAGGTCAGGATACTTGGTGAACAGCGCCTGCGCCTCATTGTAACTCTTGGTATCGTCGTCATCGCCGTACACGACCTCGACCAGTTCAAGCTTCGAGAACTCGGGCTTCTTGAGCTCTTCCTTCATCACTTCGATCCAGGCGTTCTGGTTCGGAGCAGTGGAAGTGGCGCTCAAGATGGCGATCTGACCGCCGTCCGGACCGGCCAGGTCGGAGGCCATCTTGATCTCGATCGCGCCGATGTCATGCAGCACGGCCTGGTTGATGTGCAGATTGCGGCCGGCGGGCGCGATGGCCGAGTCCCACGTGACGACGGCGATGCCGGCGTCCATGGCGGCCTGACCGGTGGGCACGAGGGCATCGGCGTCATTGGCAGAGATCGCCAGACCGCAGGGCTGCTGCGCGATCAACGAGTTGAGCAGCGTGATCTGCTCGCTCGCATCGGCCGTTGCTGAACCCTGATACAATACCGTTATGCCCAGCTCCGCGGCAGCTTCTTGCGCACCGTTATTTCCAGTATCGAAATAAGGGTTGCCAAGATTCTTCGGAACCAGCACGTAGTCTCCATCACAAGAGGCGGCTGGAGCTTCCGTGGCGGCTGGTGCTTCTGTCGCTGCCGGGGCTTCGGTTACAGCCGGGGCCTCGGTAGTTGCGGGTGCACACGCACTGAAGAGCAGGCCCAGCACGATCAGGGCCGTGAGTCTAAATAGCGGGGAACGGTGTTTCATTTTCTATCTCCTTGAAAATTATGAGTGGAATACTCGAACTTCGCACAAGCAGCGTGTGAGTTTTATGGATCGCGACCTCCTTTCGATATCTTGAATTCGGATAGAGGCATCAGGCAAGCGGCCTGTAACCACCGCAGTAGCTTAGCCGGCGCCGAGCACCAG
>DASXQN010000160.1:0-3152 GCA_036507155.1 Anaerolineales bacterium | reverse complement strand
GCGTCTGGCGCTGCTCCGCAGATAGAAAGCTCCCCGGTTCCTTCGGCCGCACCCCCAGGACCCCGACCAATCCCTGGGAGGTCTTGAGCGGATGACAGCGCAGCGAGGCGGCCGCCAAGGTGTCGGTACCGCGGCCTGCAGGCTGGTTATGCTCATAAGCCCAGACCGCAACCGCGACCTCGCTATCATCGGGGGTGTAATTCGGCGAACTTGCAAACGTCCGGAGGCTTCCATGCTCCGGCAGAAAGATGGCGACCTCGCGGCCAAAAACCTGACCGATATGTGAAATGATGATCTGCGAGACCTGCTGCAGGTCGGAGGCCGAGGTCAGGTCGCGGCCCAGGTCGTAGAGCGCGGCGGTCTGCGCTTCGCGTTGGATGGCGGATTCGCCCTGTTCGCGCACGCGGACAGTCAGCGAGCTGATGACCAGGCTGACCACAAACAACACGATGAAAGTAATAATGTATTGCGAGTCGGTAACTGTAAAGGTTAAATATGGCTGGATCAGGAAAAAGTCGAAGGCGAGCACGCCGGCCACCGCGGTCAACAGGGAAGGACCCCGCCCGAGAAATACCGCGGCAAAGACCACGGCGACTAGATAAAGCATGACCAGGTTGGTCGGTTCAAGCTGTCCACGCACCAGCAGACCCAGCGAAGTGGCCAGCGCCACGAGGCCCAAGCCCGCGAGGTAACGACCGAGCGGACGATGCGGCTGCCAGTCTTGCGGTACGACCGGTTGGCTCATTTCCGCATGGGCGCTCACGACGTAGATGTCGATATCGCCACTGGCATGCACGAGCTGATTTACTAATGTGCCGGTCAGCCATTCCTGCCAGCGCGGGCGCAGCGGTTTGCCGACGACGATCTTCGTAATATTATGTTTGCGGGCATATTCCAGCAGTGCGTCCGGGATGGAACGCCCGGCCACGGTCACGGATTTCGCCCCCAGCTCTTCGGCCAGTTGCAACGTTTGGCCGATCCTTTTCCGGTCGAGCGGATTGTTCTGCGGCCGGAAGGCCACATCCACATAAATGGCAACCCACTCGGCGTTGAGCTCATCTGCCAGACGGCGAGTGTTTCGGATGAGTTTCTCCGCCAAGGGGCTGGGACTGATGCAGACCAACAATCGCTCGGTCGCGGCCCAGGGTCCGGGGATGGAGCGTGTGCGCATATACGAGCGCATCTGGTTGTCGACGCGCTCAGCCGCGCGGCGCAGAGACATCTCGCGCAGCGCCGTGAGATTGCCTTTGCGGAAGAATTTCTCGATGGCGCGGGCCGCCTGATCGGACACGTAGACTTTGCCCTCCTTCATGCGCGCCAGCAATTCATCGGGAGGCAGATCGATCACCTCAATCTCCGAAGCCTGGTCGATCACGCTGTCGGGCACGGTCTCGCTCACCCGCACGCCGGTCACCTGCGCGACAATGTCGTTCAAGCTTTCGAGGTGCTGGATGTTGAGCGTGGTATACACGTCGAGGCCCGCCTCCAAAACCTCCTTCACATCCATATAACGTTTGGGATGACGTGAACCCGCGGCGTTCGTATGCGCGAACTCATCGATCAACACCAGGGTTGGGCGTCGTCTCAGCACGGCATCCACGTCCAGTTCGGTTAATCGGACGCCCTTGTATTCGACCTCTTTGCGCGGCAGGATTTCGAGACCGCGCAACAAGGTTTCAGTCTCCGTGCGGCCGTGGGTTTCGATGTAGCCGACGACCACATCGATGCCCTCTTTCCCGCGCTGATGGGCAGCCTCGAGCATGGCGTAGGTCTTGCCCACACCCGCGGCGTATCCGAGGAAGATTTTCAGCCGGCCGCGGCCCGCTTGCTCGGATTCAATACTCTTCAGCAGGTCATCGGGGTTGGGGCGGGGACTGGAGACGTCAGGAGACATGTCTGATAATTCGGGTTGTCTGTTTCAGGCTGGTGGAGGCTGCTTGACAGAATTCATCCCTGCGGAGTGCCATGGTGCGTCGGGCCGCGCTTGGGCGGGGGCCTATCAGGGCCCGGGCATCCAGAGGATGATCGCTGCGCCGATCAGGCAGACGCCCGCGCCGATCGAGTCCCAGCGGTCCGGCACGCGGCCGTCCACCCACCAGCCCCACAGTGTGGCGGTGGCAATGAACACCCCGCCATATGCGGCGAATGCACGTCCGAAGGAAAAGGTCTGTGAGGTTTGTATGAATGCGTAAACAAACAATATCGCCGTTCCGAGCACGGCAAACGGGAGCGGCTTGTGTACTCGCTGCCATTGCCAGATCAGATAGGCACCGCTGATCTCGGCAATCGCAGCGAGCAGAAAGAGCAATATGGAACCCGGCATGTGTTTGATTTTACATTAGTTGCCGGCATCTACCGCCAGCGCCATTACAATTCAACGCGAAACGCGCGAAACGGGCGAACGGCGCGAAGACGGAGGCTCTTTTCGCGGCACTCGCGCGAAAATTCTCCCGTGCACCGGCACCTCCGGTGCAGTACGGCTTCAAGAGGTCCTGGGATCCGGTCCGTATTCGTGGACGTGATAGGGCACATTGGTGATGACGATGCCGTTTTGATGCTTGAGCTGGCTGCGCAGTATCTCGGCCGTGTTCGTGTGAAGCGCGCCGGTCAGGCGGTTCTCGGACACAAATTCGGGAACGACGATGGTGATCGTCTCGCCCGGCTGGCGTCCTGCGGCAATCTCAGCAACATAACCCAGCAGCGGCTCAACAAACAGGCGATAGGGCGAATCCAGGATGACCATGCGCACGCCCTCTCCCCACGTCTCCCACTTCCGTCTCACTTTTTCAGATTCAGCCGGTTCAATCGAGACATGCACTGCGGTCACGTCGTCTGATAGCGTGCGCGCGTAACGCAGCGCCGCCAGTGTTCCCTGATGCACCCCGCTGACCGGCATGATCACGCGGTGCCGGAGCGTATGCGGCGGAATGACGCCAAAATTATCCAGTGAAAGTTTCTTCGCAAGGCTCTTGTAGTGATGATGGATCGCAAAAAAAATCGAGACCAGGATTGGGATGAGTACCAGGATGATCCACGCGCCATCCAGGAATTTGGTCGCCGCAAACACGACCATCACGATCGCGGTGCAGACCGCGCCGAATCCGTTGATGACCATCTTGGACTGCCAACCCGGCTCATACCGCAGTGTGGAA
>DASXQN010000159.1:0-8569 GCA_036507155.1 Anaerolineales bacterium | reverse complement strand
CTCGAATTGATCCTCCGTGACGTACAGGTGGGCGTCGTTCATCTCGAGCGACCGGGCGCGCATGATGCCGAACAACTCACCCGACTTCTCATACCGGTAGCACGTACCGTATTCGGCCAGCCGGATCGGCAGGTCGCGGTAGGAGCGCTGCCTGGCGGCGAAGAGTTTGTGATGCATCGGGCAGTTCATCGGCTTGAGGTAGTACTTGACGCCTTCCAACTCCATCGGCGGGTACATCGACTCGGCGTAGTAGGGCAGGTGGCCGGACTTAATGAACAGGTCCTCTTTCGTAACGTGGGGCGTGCGGACGCGCAAGTAGCCGGCCTTGTCTTCCATCTCCTTGGCCAGCTTCTCCAGCTCTTCGATGAGGATGCCGCCGTTGGGCAGCCAGAGGGGCAGGCCGGGTCCTACCTCTTCATCGAAGATGAAGATCTCGAGCTCCTTGCCGAGTTTGCGATGGTCGCGCTTTTTGGCTTCTTCCAACTGCGCGAGATAGTCCTTGAGCTGTTGGGCCGACTCCCAGGCCGTGCCGTAGATGCGCTGCAGCATCTTGTTCTTCTCGTCGCCGCGCCAGTACGCTCCGGCCACCGACATCAGTTTGACGGCGTCCGGTTTGATCTGTTTCGTATTCTCCACATGCGGCCCGCGGCACAGATCGGCGAACGAATCGTGCTGATAGATCGAGATCTCGGGCTTCTCCTTGAGCGGATTCCCGTACTCGTCCAGGCCGCCTTTCTCCAGGCCGTCGATCAATTCGAGCTTGTACGGCTGGTCCTTAAAGATGCGGCGCGCCTCGTCTGCCGAGACGACCCTCTTCGCGAAGTCGAATTTTCCGGCGATGATCTGGCGCATGCGCTTCTCAATCTGCTCGAGGTCTTCGGGCGTCAGGTTGCGCGGCAGGTCGAAGTCGTAGTAGAAGCCGTTCTCCACGGGCGGACCGATGGTGATCTTGCCGTCAGGGAACATCTCGAGCACGGCCTGCGCCATGATGTGCGCGGCCGAATGCCGGATCTTGTAAAGCTGTGAGTCCTCGTAGCGTTCCTGTTTCTGTTCTGCCATTTTCGCTTCCTTTCGACGATGGACCATGGACGATTGACCATGGCTTCAACACAAAGGGCACTAAGTACACAAAGGCCCTTTCTCAGAGACCTTTGTGTCCGTCGTGTTTAAAAGAAATCGCCCACGCCCGAACACGGGGCGAGAGCACATTTGTGTCACGCGGTTCCACCCGATCTTGCCGTTCGAACGGGCGCAACATGTTGCGCGCCTACGGCATCTCTTGGGGCCGGTAACGGGGCCAGCCGTTCACCCTAATGGCACGGGCGAGATGACCTCGCCCCTGCGTTCAGATTCATGCTCGCGGGTGGTTTTCAGCGGTGGGACCCTGGCGCCGGCTCTCATTCAACGGCCTGCGCTGCCTGTTAGTTCCCGGTCTGCTTACTCGTCCCGGTCTTCGCACGTACTATTTTACTATCACTTTCTGACCGAGTGGGCGGAATAGGGCTCGAACCTACGACCTCTGCGATGTCAACGCAGTGCTCTAACCAACTGAGCTACCCGCCCGAACAGAGCCACATTATAACGAGACTGGGCGGTTTTGACAATCCGCGCTTCAGACCGAAACCTTGCAGACCACCAGCGTGACGTCATCTACCAGAGGGTTGCCATCCGTAAAGACTTTCAGCGCCGCCAGGACCTTTGCGATGAGCTGCTCCGGCGTTGCATCCGGGTTTGCCTGGATCACGGCAGCCAGCAGGTCCTCACCGAACTGTTCGCCCTGTGCGTTGGCAGCCTCGGTCACGCCGTCCGTATACAGCAGCAGGATATCGCCGGGGTCCAGCCGCACATCGGCCGCCTGAAGATCAAAACCCTCCATCAATCCGATGGCGGGACCGGTGGGGTGCAGCCACGTTTCCTCTTGCTTCGCGGCATGAAAAAGATAGCCGGAATTGTGCCCTGCATTGGCATACGTCAAGACGCGCGTTGCCGGATCAAACCGGGCAAAGAGGATGGTCACGAACGTGGTGAAGTTGATGTTGTGAAGGTACACGCGGTTGATGCGCTCCAGCACTTCCACCGGCGAATGCGCATCCGGCACCAGGGTATGAAAGGCCATCTGCAGGCTGGTCATCAGCATGCCGGCCGACACGCCATGCCCGCTGACGTCCGCCATCACGAAGCCGTGGGCGCCATCCTTGAAATCCACAAAGTCGAAGTAGTCCCCGCTGACGATCTGCGCGGGGCGGCTGAAGGCGGCGATATTCAAACCGGCAATCGACGGGACCTGCTGGGGCAGGAGCGCGCGCTGGACGACCTGCGATAACTCCAGTTCGCCCTCCAGTTGGCGCAGTTCCTCATCGGAGAAGTGGCCCAGGCAGACGGTGGCGGTGTAGTCCATCTGTAGCAGCTCGCTGTCAACCGCCTCATGACAGATCTCACAGATCCCGAACGTGCCCTGTTCAATGTGCTCGAGCGACGTATCGATCACATGCAGATGCTCCTCGACCGCGGCCTCGTCCGCCTCGCCGAGCTGGATCAGCCGTTTCTCCTCGGGTGTGGTCTCCACCCAGTGGTACACAGCGGCGCGCTTCTGCTGCAGGCCATTTTGAATGTCGTCGAAAAGTTTGTTTCCCATGACTGCCTCGCGTCCATTGATTTCTAGAACATATGTTCATCATTCTATCAGAAATTATTTTTTGAAGCAAGTACCAGTTGCGCGATTCCCTTTTTTCAAGACCGCTTGAATTACACCGCTCTTACACGATCACAGCTGCGCTCACGGAGAAAGGAAATCCGGCTCAGATTTCTGCCTGGAAACCATGCGGTATAATCGCATCGCTATGGCCCGCCGCAAAGCGCCTGAAGATCTGTCCGTTGAGGAATTGCGCCGCCTGCTGGTCGAGAAACGACGCGGCACCCGCAAACAGCGCCTTGAACATTATCGCCGCACCGGACGCGTCGTGACGCTTGAATCGGAGCTGCCGGATTTCTTTTTGGAGGAATCCTCCTCGCCGGTGGTTGACACGCCCGAATCCGGCGAGTCGGTCGCATCGAGTCCGCGGCGTCAGAATGCGGACCGGCTGCTGCTCGGCGTGGAATTGCTGGCGATCGTCGGTTTGATCGGCATCCTGTTGAGCGGGTTGGGCATCCTGCGTGATCTGAATCGGGAAGTGGCCGCGGCGTTGAATCCCGAAACGCAGACACCGACGCCGCTGGTGATGGCCGTCGTCCTGCCATCGGGACACACGCCGCCGGACGCGCAGGGCAACACCCGGCCGAACGAAGCGGAGATCCCGGAGCATCTGCGCCCGATGGTGCAGTCCCTGGCAAATATCGCCGTGCCTACGCCCAGCATCGAGCAGGCGGTCCGTATCCAGGTGCCGGCGCTTAACATGGACGCACCCGTCGTGCAAGGCGACGGCTGGGAGCAGTTGAAAAAGGGTGTCGCCCAACATATCGGCTCGGCCGACCCGGGCCAGGACGGAAACGTGGTGCTTTCCGCTCATAACGATGTCTATGGTGAGCTGTTCCGTTTTCTGGATAAACTTCAACCCGGCGACCAGGTCATCCTGTACACGCAGCAGCGTCAGTACACCTATGTCGTGGAGCGCACCATCATCGTCAAGCCGACGCAGGTGGAGGTCATGGCGCCCACCGGCGACGCGACCGTGACGCTGATCTCGTGTTACCCTTATCTCGTGGACAGTGACCGTATTGTGGTCTTCGCAAAACTTTTGAATTAGGAGAGAACATGTCCAGGAAAAATAAACGTCAAGCCTACCGCCCGCTTACGACCATGCCCGGCGCGCGCACCGAATTCAATCCGGACTATACCCAGATCAAGCGGGATCTGACCCGCATCGGGATCCTGGCGGCTTCTTTTTTCGCGATCCTGATCGTACTGTCGTTCTTCCTTCGATAACCGTGTAGGGGCGTAGCACGCGTGCCCGCCGAAGGTCCCCGAAGGGGATAGGGTATGCTACGCCCTTACCGCATGTTAGGAGTCTTCATGTCAAGAATGTTCGTACCCGGCCCGGTGGACGTGGCCGCGGATGTGCTCCAGGCGCAGGCGCAGCCGATGCTGCCGCACCGCAGCAAGGAATTCGAAGCCATCTATCGCCGCGTCTCCGAAAAATCCCAGCAATTGTTTTTTACAAATTATCGCGTATTCCTGACGGCCTCCTCCGGCACCGGTTTGCAGGAAGCCGCCATCCGCAACTTCGTGCAGCGCAGCGTGCTCTCGTGTACCAACGGCGCCTTCGCGGACCGCTGGTACGAGGTGGCCGTCTCGAACGGCAAGCAGGCCGAAAAGCTTGCCTTCGAATGGAATCAGCCGGTCGATCCGGACCGGGTTGCGGAGGCCGTCAAAAAGGGCAAGCACGAGGCTGTGACGATCATCCACAACGAGACCTCCACCGGGTTGCAGAACCCGGTCAAGGAGGTGGCCGCGGCCGTGCGCGCGGTCGCGCCCGACACGCTGATCTTCGTCGACGCGGTGTCCTCGCTCGGCGGCGCGCGCATCGAGATGGATGCCTGGGGCATCGACATGCTGCTGACGTCGTCGCAGAAATGCATTGCGCTGCCGCCCGGGCTGGCGCTCGGCGCGGTCTCGGACCGGGCCATGCAAAAAGCTGCGAGCGTCGAAAACCGCGGCTGGTACTTCGACCTGGTGCGCATGGAGAAGCACCGCTTGAAGGACTCGTCTCCCGCCACGCCGGCCATGTCGCTGATCTTCGCGCTGGATTTCCAGCTCGACCGTATCCTGGCCGAGGGCCTGGAAAAACGCTTCGCGCGGCATTCGGCCATGGCAGACCGCGTGCAGGCCTGGGCCGAGGCGCACGACCAGTCGATTTACGCGCCGCAGGGTTACCGTTCGCAGACCGTCACCACCGTTAAGAATGAACGCGGTTTCAGCATCCCGGACTTGAACACTTTTCTGAAGACGCGCGACATGCGCCTTGCAAACGGTTATGGACAGCTTAAGGACGTCACGTTCCGGATTGCGCACATGGGGGAGACCCAGTTGAGCGACGTGGACGACCTGCTGGCAGCCATGGAAGAATTTCTGATCAAGTAGGGATGGCAACCTGAAAATAAAGAGCCTGGCAGGTTTTCCTGCCAGGCTCTTTTTGTTTACTTCTTTTTCTTCCGATCGGCCTCGCTGAACTTCTCGCGGATCTGCGAACGGCGGGCTCTCAGCCCGCCGTTTACCGTTGCAAACCTCATGATCAGTCTTCCGAGATCACGATGACTTTGTCCTCCGGTGCGAACGACACCATCTCGGATTTCCTCGGATTGGTATGCACACCATAGGACTTGTCGCCGTTCCCGGCCTCCGCCGCGAGCCGGTACCCAAGGGCCGTTTGCCCGTGGCGGCGGGCGGCTTCCACCACCGTGTAAAAATTAACCGGTGCGCCGGTTGCAACATAATCACTGGCCGGCTTGAGGTAGATCTCCGAGCCTTCCGGATCGAAGATATCCCGGAACACGTCGAACAATTCGCCGTTCTCGGCCAACTGCGACATCATCAGGCTGACGAGATGCTCACTGACGATGAAATCGTCCACCTTGGCGACCTCCGCCAGCTCGCGATTGCGCAGGTCCAACATCTCGCTGACGATGGAGAACGGGGTTTGATCGCGCTCGGCGATATCGCGCAGGTGAAGCAGCGTGACCAAGGTCTTGGCGTCTGCGGCCTGCGGCTCGAGCGTGCTATACGCCAGCACGATGACGTGGTCATAATCCATGATGCCCAAGCCATCCAGCAGTGGCCGGTCGGTGGTGTCGCCTTCCTGGGTGATGACTTTCTGATTCGTGAGTTTGCCGCAGCTCAGGCGGATCTGTTTGTCAATTCCATAAATATCTGCCACCACGGTGACCTGCGATCCTTTGGCCACATAGTTCTCCAGCTCGCAGATGATCGTGGTGCCGCTGCGATTCCAGCCCAGGATCAGGCACTTCTCCGGCTTGCGGCGGCGCGGCGTCCCATTGGCGTGGATGAGCTTCTCGTTCAGGGGGACGCGGGAGAGGCCCGAGAGGCGGACCGTATCGTCGTCCGCAGACAGGGCGAAGATCTGGTCGCCGGCCGCGATGCGCGTGTCCATCGGGGGATTCATCAAGATGGCGCCGTCGGTTTTGCGCACACCCATCACGCACGAATCTTCGTACGCAAGCAGGGCGTCGCCGTAAGTCTTGCCTGCCAGCGCGGCCTCTTCCTTAAAGTAGATCTCGTCACCGCCGAAGTCCATCAGTTCCGTATAGACCACGGAGAGGCCGGACTGCCGCGAGGTTTGCGCGACGACGCGGGCGATCAGGTCTCCGGTCCACATAGCCTGCACGCGGTCCGCCTGGCCGATCATCTTCAGGACGTTCAGGTTCTCGCCGTCGCTGATCTGCGTAACGATGTGGTACGGTTCAGGACGGCGATTGGGATTATTCGTCAGGGCCAGTACGGTCTTGATGACGTCCGTGTCCGGATCGTTGTTTTCGGGCGGCAGGATGATGATGGAGCGCGCCGAATGCGGGTTGGCGATCTCGAGGTCGGTGAGGTCGATCGGGCTCCCGGAGCGGCAGATGACGCGCGTCGCGCCGCGCACTTGCACACGGTCCCGGATCTCATCCTCCATCTCCACCTTGTCCTTGTCCGCCAGGACCACGATGCGGGCTTTTCGCTGGTTCTCGTTGGCGATCATCAGCTCAGACAGGATGGTGAAGACATGCGACGACCAACCCAGGATCAGGATGTGATTCTGCTCCAAGACCACCGAGCGCCCCTTGCGCAGGCGGTCCATCTGATGTTCCAACCCGTTGCTGATCACGCCGATGAGGCTGCTGACGACGAACACACCGCCGAGCGTAACGAAGAGCATGACCAGGCGGAAGCCCGTCCCGGTATCGCCGCCCATGGTGCCCGAGTCAAGCGTGCGCATCAGGCTGGCCCAGGCGGCCTCGCCGAACCCGAGAGGCGTGCCATCGTCCTGGGTCAGGCCGGCGATGGCGATCACGGTGCCGGCCAGGACCACGACGATCAGGGACATTATGAACAACATCCCGACCATGGCCGGGGTGCCGCGCGACATGACATTGTCGAAGAAATATTGGAACTTTTGCCGAAAACTCGGTCGATTAGACATGCAGCCTCCGCATCAGACTGGGAGAATTATACTGCTCCTTCTCTCAAGCTCAGCCCACTGTGAGCCTTACCGCAGTAGCGTGTTACTCCAGACCTCCGAAGTCTAGCCTTCGTTAATGCTTTCGTAAGAAAGAAGCGTGTAACACGGCGCAGGCAGGCCGAGTCTAGCCTGTGCAGGCTTTGATATAATCTTAAGAGGAGTACACGATGTTCTCATTTGAAGGACCCGATCGACGCAAAGAAGAAGAGCGCATTCGCAACGAAGGCCGCCTGCCCCCGGGGCAATCGTTGACATTGAAATTCCCCGTCCTTCATTATGGTCCGGTGCCGGCGTTCAATCCGGCCACGTGGGATCTGCGCGTATGGGGCGAAGTGGAGCAGGAGCAGCGCTGGTCGTGGGACGAGTTCAACCGGCTGCCGCGCGCGAAGATCCAAATGGATATCCACTGCGTCACGCGTTGGAGCAAGGCGGACACGGTTTGGGAGGGCGTTTCGGTCAAGACGCTGGTGGAAAACGGATTGATCAAGATCAAGCCGACCGCCACCTATGTGATGCAGCATGCCGAATACGGATTCACGGTCAATCTGCCGCTGGAGGTGGTGTTGCAGGAAAACTTCCTGATGGCCACGCACCTGGACGGCGAGCCGATCACGGCCGATCACGGTTATCCGTTGCGCGGCGTGGTGGGCTTCATCCCGGGTCACAAGGATCTTGAGACGCCCTATTTATGGAAGGGCGCGAAGTGGCTGCGGGCGCTCGAGTTCATGCCGTACGACCGGCGCGGATTCTGGGAACAAGCCGGCTATCACAATCGCGCCAACGTATGGAGCGAAGAACGCTTCGGTTAAATCAAAAGGCGGTCCTTCCGGACCGCCTTTTCTTTCATCAGGGCCGCTTGCCGAGCGTGACCGTGATGTCCACGGTTTCCTCGCCGCGCATCACGGTCAGCACCACGGTGTCGCCGGGCGCCTTGTTCGTCAGCAAATAAGCCAGGAGCTCATCGAAACGCCGGATCGGATGCCCATCCACGGCCACGATCAGGTCGCCGCCCGCGTCCACATTTGCAAGCTTGGTCGGCTGGTTGCCGGCCAGGACGCCCGCCTTGTCGGCCGGGCCGCCGCTCACCACGCTGGTCACGTACGCGCCGGTGAAGGATTTCAAGCCGAGGGCATTGATCGTATCCAGGCTCATGTCGTCCATTGAGGAAATGCCGAGATAGGGATAATCGTATTTGCCCTGCTCGATCAGCACAGGCACTACGCGCTTGATGATGTTGATGGACACCGCGAAACCGATGCCCGAATTGATGGGCTCGCCGGAGGCGGTGAAGTTGGTGGTGCGGATGGCGCGATTGACGCCGATCACCTCGCCGGCCAGGTTCAACAACGGGCCGCCCGAGTTGCCGGGGTTGATGGCCGCGTCGGTCTGCACGAAGT
>DASXQN010000158.1:0-7597 GCA_036507155.1 Anaerolineales bacterium | reverse complement strand
GGTACATGTCCTGCTCGAGTTCGTTGTGATGCGTCACGAATGGACGCGCCGCTGCCCCGCCGTACAGCGGCTGCAGCATCGGCGTTTCCACCTCTAGGAAGTCGTGCTCGTCCAGGAAAGTGCGCAGGGACTTGATGATGGCGGCGCGCTTGCGGAAGACCTCGCGCACCCCGGCGTTGACTGCCAGGTCCGCGTAGCGCTGACGGGCGCGCAGCTCCGGGGAAGCCAGTTCCGCGTGCCGGACGACGCTGCCATCTTCGAGCGTCTCGTCCTTGGCAGCCGGCAGCGGGCTGACTGCTTTCGCCAGCAGCCTGAACTCATGGACGTGCAGCGTGACCTCGCCGGTCTTGGTCCGGAACATGACGCCAGAGGCCTCGATGAAGTCTCCGATGTCGAACATGCGATTGAAAAAATCCACCCGGTCCTGGCCAAGCTCGTTCATGCGGAAGAAAAGCTGCACCCGGCCGGCGCCGTCCTCGATGTGCGCAAAAGACAGCTTGCCCATCGGCCGCGTGACACGGATACGGCCGACGAGGGTGACCTTGAGCTCGGGCGTGGAGCCGGCCGCAGCCGTCTTTTCCGCCGCCTCAAATGCGGCGATCGCCTGTGCGCTGGTATGCGTGCGATTGGCGCGCGCAGGAAACGGATCGATGCCCTCGGCGCGCAGCTCCTGCAGTTTTTCTAGACGGATCTTTTCGAGCGGTGTGTAGTCAGCCATGCAGCAAACCCTTCAGTGCTCCCCTCTCCCAAAGGGAGAGGGAGTTTATTTGAAAAAAAGCCCCGCGCATTTGCAAACGCAAGCGCGGGGCCGGTTTTGCGTGTCCGTGTTTACAGCGTTTTTACAATACGGACCTTGTAGGTCCCATCCGGAGTTTCCACCGGAACCGTTTCGCCTGCGCGATGACCCAGGATGGCCTTACCGATCGGCGACTCGTTCGAGATCTTGCCCTCGCGCGGGTTGGCTTCGGCCGCGCCCACGATGCTGTAGGTCTCGGGTTCGAAGCCTTCTTCCTTGATGGTCACCTTGGAGCCCACCTGGATGGCGCCATTCTTGTCCTGGCCGTTCTCCTCGATGATGCGCGCCGTGGCGAGCAGCATCTCCAGTTCCTGGATGCGGCCCTCGACGAAGGCTTGCTCGTTCTTGGCGGCCTCATACTCGGCGTTCTCGATAAGCTCCCCGCCTTCCATGGCCTCGTGCAGGCGCGCCGCAACCTCCTGGCGCTTGGTGGTGCGCAGGTGTTCCAGCTCGTCCTGCAGTTTGTCGAAGCCTTCCTTGGTAAGGAAATTGTTTGGCATGCTGTAAAGTCCTGCTAGATAGAATTTGCATGGCGCCTGGGCGCCATGCAAGGATAAACGAACCCGATATAGTGTTGGTTCCCGAAAGCGGCCTTAATATATCACAATTCAAAACCGAAAGCAATAGGCGGTCGCGGCTGTCTAATCAACCTTCCAGAGCCGCACGCCGCCGTTTTCCTTGCAATATTGACCGATGGCCTGACGCATGTTTTCGGGGCTTTCGAACAGCATGGACAGCTGGGAATCGTATGCCGCGATCGCGTCGCCCCACGCCCTGAGGCCTGCCTCGGAGACCGGCTGGGCGTTCCCCTTCATCCCGGCCGTTTTCGAGGCCAGTTGGTCGGGAAAGTTGAACAGGTACGGGATGTCCGCATCGTAGACGAGCGGTCTGCCGAGCATTTCTGCGGCTGCGCGCACGATCAGGTGGTCGACGTGCGGACCGATCCCGAACTGCGTCATCAGCACGTCGTCGGGCTGGAGGCGGGCCGAGATGACGTCCGCGATCTGACGCGGCAGGCCGGGTTCCCGCGGGTCGGGCTGGACTGCGATATCCATATACATCCACTCGCCGTTCTCGCCGCGGCGGTAGATGCAGTCCAGGAAATCAAAATGCACGGGCCGGGCGCCGACGATGCCGGCCGCCCTCTCGTCTTCCGCGCGCCGCACCCGGATCGTGTCGTCCGCATCCGAGGTGCCCCAGCGTGCATGCAGGATCTGTGCGAAGGGCGAGAGCTCGCCCTTCGGAGGAAAGCCGCACATGAAGGTCCAGATCTCCACCGGGGTACCGGCCTTGGTCTGCTCGTAGATCAAACCGCCGGCGGAAAGCACGGCGTCGTCCAGATGAGGCGAGAGATAGATCCAGCGCATGGGGCCAGTTTTACCACAAAACCGCAATTGAAGAACGCCGCGAACGCGTGTAAACTATTTTCGAGAGAGACCCATGGCCGAAAATCGCAAGCAGCCGCGCAGAAGCCTCATGTCTTATTCGCAGGTCGTCGACCTGTACGGGGCGCAGCGCATCGGCTACCTGGCGGACATCAACTTGTTGGGTGCGATGGTGATCGGCGACAAGAGCATGGCCGTCGACAATGCCCTGACCCTGCAGATCGAGGTGCCGGATCTCTCAGGGGTCACGGACAAACATCTTACCCTGCCGGCCCGCGTCGTGTGGTGCCAGCCGGATCTCAGCCCTGAGTTCTTCAACATCGGCTTCGAATTCAAGGTAGTGCTGCCGGCGCAGAAAAAAGTCATCCAGGCTTTGATCGAGACCTACGAGTTCCGCCGCGAGCCGCCGAAATATCCCTTCCGAGCGGCCACCAAATAAGACATGTGCCCGCGCCCACCAATCGTGGGCTGAAAAAGCAGCGGCCCGGGTCAATGACCCGGGCCGTTTCGCGATTCGACGTGGACTGCGCGCGTCAGGCTTTGCGCGTGGCTTTTTTGACGGCTCCAGTCTTTTTGGCAGCCGCTTTCTTTGCGGGTACGCTCTTCTTTTTTGCAAGCACTTTCGTGACCGCAGGCCTCTTGGGCGTTGATGCCTTCGCCTTTTTCACTACAGGTTTATTCGGTGCGGCCGGCTTCTTTGGAGGAGAAGGCTTTTTCGCGGGCGCGCTTGTCCCAGCCGCGGTTTTCTTGCTCGTCGCACGTTTCCTTGCGGCAGCGACCTTCCGGGGCTTGGTTTCTCTTTCTTCTTTCCTGTCTCCAAACAACTCATCCCACTTTGCCTGCATGGATTCCACCCCTGCCCCATTCAGCGCGCTGTCGACGGATGCCCAGCGGCTGTCATCCACAATGCGCCAGTCCATGAAAGCGTGATGCTGATAGGCCGCCAGCTCCACATGCAGGCCCTGCTCCCAAAGCGACTTGCACGAGCGGACGTATTCCAGGTGCGTGACGTAATCTTTGAAGATCACATGGCCTTCGCTGGGCAGGCCCAGCGCCTCGGCCAGCGGCGTCTGCTTTAGACGGCCGGCGCCTTTATCCAGAAAGGCTGCTGAGGTCTTGAGCCAGCCGCGCGTATCGGCGAACTTGTTGTGATGGATCACCAGCCCGACTTGCCCGGGGCCCGTCGAAGGGTCGCCGTCAGACCGGTTCGAAAAGGCGAACACGTTCTCGTCCACGCGGCCGTCGGCGCGGAACAGATCGTACAGCCGGAAATGCTCGACTTCAGCGAACAACCGCCGGCGCTGCAGCAGCGGGAAGATCTTCCACTCGTGGCCGCGGATGAGCGCCTCATTCGGCGCTTCATCCAGTTTCGGTTTGCGGAATTCCATGCCGTATTTCTCGCGATAGCCTTCGATCTGTCCATGCCCGAACATCGGCAGACCCGGCAGCGTCGCCAAAAGCACGCAGACACCGAAGTATTTATCGCCGTCCCCGAATTGCTCGATGGCCGTCTTTTCATCCGGGTTATTCATGAAGTTCACATAGCGCTTGAGGATCTGCGGATCGAACTCGAGCGTGTTCTTGATCGCCAGCCGGTATTTGGCGTTATCCTCATCGCGCAGCATGTGCATGAAAGCCGAGTTATAGACGCGGTGCATGCCGAGCGTACGCACGAAGTAGCCTTCCATCATCCAGAAAGCTTCCGCCAGCAGCAGCGTGTCCGGGACCTCTGCGGCGACGCGGTCTACGACCTCGCGCCAGAACTCGTTGGGAACCTTCGCGTCGAACGCCGCCCGTGTCATGCCGTGCTCCGCCCGGGACGGGATCGCGCCGCCCGCGCCCGGTTCGGGGAACCACAGGCGCTGGATGTGTTTCTTGGCCAACGTCATGGCCGCGTCGAACCGGATGACAGGGAAATTGCGCGCTACATGCAGGATCGTCTGGATGACGGCCTCGCGCACCTCCGCGCTCGTGTAATCCAGCTGGGCAGTGTCGTTCCATGGGAAGGACGTGCCGTCGTTGCCGTGATAGACATAACGCGTGTCGCCGGAGCCACGCTCGAAGCGCTTGAACACGACGGCCGCATCGGAGTGGTTGTAGTAATGGTCCTCCAGGACGATGCCGACGTGCGGGTCGTCCGATAGGTCCTCGCTGTTGAAAGCGTAGCCCGGATAAGGCGGCTGGCGTAGCGAGAGGAACCAGTCCGGGTGTTCGCTCACCCAGGCCGAGTCGATGCCCATGTGATTGGGCACCATGTCCGCTGAGAGACGCAGGCCGCGCGACCAGGCGCGGGAACGCAGGTCTTGCAGCGCGCCCCAGCCGCCGAGGTCCGCGGCGATGTCGTAGCTGTACAGCGAATAAGCCGAGGCGACCGCGTCGGCCTGCCCCATGCGCTGCTTGATGCGTTGACTGGCGCGCGAGCGTTCCCACAATCCGATCAGCCACAGGCCGGAGAAGCCGCGCTGCGCGAGCAAGTCCAATTCCTCGTCCGGGATCTGATCCAGCGTCTTGATCCAGCGCTGATGCTTGCGCGAGAGCTGCTCCAGCCAGACGTATGTGTTTCGTGCCATGAGCACCAATTGCGGCATCCAGTCTTTATCCTGGCTGTAGCGTTCGTATTCGGATTCGCCGCCATAATCCGGCACAGGCAGCGGCGCCGGCGGACCGCCCGGCGCGTGCCGTCGCATTACGTCTTCGCGTATAAAGTCGAGTCCACGCAGCAGCCGCTGCAGGAGCGCCTCGCCCAGCAGAAATCCCCACTTCTGAATGATGAACTGCAGCTGCCCTTCGAGCGAATCCGGCGATACCTTCGCGGGTTCGGACAGGATCTCCAGCAGCGTGCCACCAGCGCCGGCCGGGCGCGCACCAAAAGCCGGCTGCCGCGCAAAGAAATCACTCAGCAATGCGAGCGCTTCCATATAAGAGGTATCTGCCTTGAGCAGCGCGTCGTCGAACAGTTCCTTGTACGGCCGCAAGGCGGGATTGTCGTTCGCGATCTTATTGAGCAGCAAGTCTTCCGTGATCCGTTCATGCAACGCCGCGCCGCGGGACTGAAGATATGCCCCTGCAGGGACCTCGCCGCGATAGACGGTCAACGGCGGAAACTCTTCCAGGAAGCGCGCCAACAGCTCGTCCAGCCTCGCGCCCAGGCTCGCGCGCACATGGCCCGCGGCGCGGCTCACCACGCCCGGATTCTGCAGGCTGTATTCGCGGAGCAGGATGCGCAGGACCTCGTCGAGCAACGACAAGGCATAGATATCGGAAGCAGGCACCGGGTCCGCGCGTTGCGCCGACAATTTCGCCGCGGCGCGGCGGGCGGCCGCGTAGTCTTCCACGCGCAGGCGTCCTTCCGGGAGCAGGAGGTCGGCGTCGAATTGGTAGCGGTCACGGGCGCGGCGGGAGATCAACATGTGCGGGCTCTATCCAAGTTTTTTTCTATAAACACGGTGATTCTTGTATTCCACGCCATTCATGTTTTTCAGATCCGCTCGCATCTGGCGGGTGGTCTCGGCCACCTGGGTCATCTCCACATGCTGGAATTGGCCGAATTGCAGCAGCGTATTGCCCATCTCGACATACAGCAGCGCGTTGCCGCCGTGACCCTGGTGCTCCGGCAGGATGCCCATGCCGTTGACGGAGACCGCGTGCGTCCTGCGCATCTCCAGCAGCAGGTCCCCCAGCGAGAGCGGATTCAGCCGGCCGCGGGCGCGCTGCAGCGCGGCGGACACGTCGTGAAAGGCGAACAGGAAGCCGACCACTTCTTCATCGTGTGTGATGATCTTAATCAGGCGGTGGTCGGCGACCGTCATGATGTTCTCGACGACGAAATCGACCTCGCGCCGGCTGAGCGGGTAATATTCCCAATTCCGGACGAAGGCATTGTTATACGCCTGGCCGATGCGCGGCGCCCATTGGATCAGTTCCTTCTTGTTCTTGAACTGCTTGACTTTGAGATGATCACGCGCCATGACGCGCTCGGCGATGCTCGCCACCCGCTCCGGGATCTTGAAGTTATCGGCCGGCAGATAACAGGATACGAAATCCACTTCCTTGACAAATCCCTGCGCTTCCACCAACGCGGGATAATATGCGTGGTTGTAATTCAACATGGTCATGGTCTGCCGCTGGTCGTAGCCGAGGATCAACACGCCGTAGCCGTCGAGCGGACCCATGCCTTTTGGGCCGATCACGCTGTCGAGGCCGCGCGCCCGCGCCCACTCGAAGACCGACTCGAACAGGGCGTCCGCGGCTTCAGCGTCGTTCTCGCAGTCGAAAAAATAGAAGTCGGCTTCCTTGACGCCATGGTATTGATTGAACGGCTTGTTCTCGATCGCCGCGATGCGGCCGACGTCGCGACCGTCTCTCACCGCCAGGAAGAAGTCTACATCGGAATGTTCATGAAAGGGATGTTTTTTTCGGTTGAGCTGGTTGTAGGCGTCGATATCGAGCGGCGGCACCCACTGCGCGGTGTCCCGGTATAGTCGATGTGGAAATTGAACGAACCGCCTGACTTGCCTCTTATCCTTCGTATCGACCTCTTCGACCGTGAGCATGCAGACTCCTATGGGGGAGATGAACGCCGGACAGAGTATAGTATAAAGTAAACGTTCGAATTCAGTAGAGGAGAATGAGCATGCAAGGGACCGGCGCGGGTTGGGACTCCTGTTTGTATCGAGTATTCATCGTCGGCGGCCTGGCCGGCGTCGTCGCCGCCGTCGTGCTGTCCGTGATGCTGACACCCGACGACAGCCAGATCCCGGTGCAAGTCGGCGTTGGCGGCATGGCGCTGTTCATGGCCTTGCTGGTAGGATATTGGGCGTACCAGATCATCCACAAAGGGTACGGCTCGCCGAAGGTAGTGGATGCCGGCAAGCCTGCAGACGTGGACGACTTGTCTGTTCTCGGGAGTTGGAGCACGCTTTTTGGAGCGATGGCGATCCACGGCGGCAATCCCGAGGAATTGAAGGCCATGGAGAAGCAGGGTCGTTCCAGCCTGGCGATCTGGTTCGGCTGGTCCGCAGTGATCGCATTGGGCCCGATCATCCTCATGATCCCCTACTTGCTCGGCTGGATGGACTGGTCCGTCATTCGCTATGGCGTGGCGATCTACCTCGGCCTGGTGGTCTTGATGATCCTGTTCACCGGTCCACTGCTGCAGCGCGCATCCCAGGCCAACGAGGCGATCTATCTCGCGCCGTTGGGCCTGAAGCAGACCGCCCTCCCGGAGGTGGGACTGATCCCGGGCTTGGACGGTCCGAGGCCGACGGTCCGGGGAGCGAGCGTCATCGAGGGCACGCGCTTCGGACGGCCGGTGCGCATCGAGCTGGACGGATGGCAGGTGTCCACCCTCGTCCAAGCGCGCGCCAAGGCATTCGTCATTCACAGCCGTGCCGGGAAATTGGAGGCCGCGGAGGGC
>DASXQN010000157.1:0-1998 GCA_036507155.1 Anaerolineales bacterium | reverse complement strand
GGGAAGAAATCGACGATCACTTCATAATCCTGGCCGGCTTCCACTTCCTGCAGGGCGCTGTCGAAGTTCATGGCCGAGATCGGTCCAATGCTCATGACCGGTGTGTCCAGCGGCTGTCCGTATACGTGCCGCAGCATCCCTTCGAGGATGAAGAACAAACCCTTGCCGCCGGAGTCGACGACGCCGGCCTGCTTCAAGACCGGCAGCAGATCCGGCGTGTGCTGGACGGCCGCGTCCGCCGCCTTGACCGCGATCTCGAGGATCTCGATCGGGTCCTGCGTGGACTTGAGGGCTGCTTCCGTTGCTGCGGCCACCTCCTTGGCGACGGTCAGGATCGTGCCTTCCACCGGGCGGACGACGCCCTTGTAAGCCGTATCGCGCGCTTCTGCAAAAGCCCGGGCCAGGAGCGGCCCGTCCAACGTTTCCTGTTCCTGCAAAGCGCGCGCCACGCCGCGCCACAACTGTGAGAGGATGACGCCGGAATTGCCGCGCGCGCCCATCAACGCGCCCTTCGAGAGCGCCGCGGACATTTGGCCGATGTGGCGCGTGCCGAGATCCTTGATCTCGTTCCAAGCCGAGGTCATGGTCAACATCATGTTCGTGCCGGTATCCCCATCCGGAACCGGAAAGACGTTCAGTGCATTGACGGTTTGCTGATTGGTCTTGAGCCACAGATAACCGGCTTCCACCAGTCTCTTCAAGGATAGCCCGTTGATCGTGCGCTTGCGGATCTGTTGAAGACGGACCACATCTACGGCCATAAGGGTATCGGGCCTCCTAGTCCGTGTCGCTGATGCGCAAGCCTGCCACGTGGACATTGACACTGTTGACTTTCAGTCCCAGCGCCTTCTCCACGTTGAAGCGGACGGAATGGGCCACGCTTTCGGCCACCGAATTCACGCGCGTGCCGTATTCGATGATGATGTAGGCGTCGATGTCGATCTTCTCCCCGTCATAGCGCACCGACACCCCTCGGCTGGGCTCGCGCGTGATCGTATGCACCAGGCCGTCCGCCAGGTTCTTGGGCGCCAACCCCACCACGCCATACGATTGCAGCGCGGCGTGGTATGCGATGGTCGCCACGGCGTTGGGTGCGATATGGATGCGGCCGAGAGAGGTCGTTTCTTTGCCCAAGAGCTCCTTTTCAACGCTTCAACTGTTGAACAGCGCTCTGCCTTCCATGTCCGGCGGGATCGGCTGGCCGAGCATCGTCAGGATCGTCGGCGCCAGATCCAGTATGTGAGCGCCGTTAATGGTACCAGATTTGACGCCCTGGCCTGCTGCGATGAGCATGCCCTCTTTGCGATGGTTGCCGCTGCGACCCTCCGGATTCTGGCCTGGTGTCGGCCAGTCGATCTTCCCATAGCGAGGCGAAACCACCGCGCGTAAGTTGGCTGCGGGCGACTCACTCCACTGGACAATTAGGTCCGGCAATTCATCCAACCTCTCCCCTTCAAAGACCTGGTTTGACCGGACGATATTCCCGACAATCGGTTCGCTCGTATCAGCATCCACGAAAGTGCGCAAGCCGTTGGCGATCTGTGCACACAGCCGGTTATACTCGCCGCCGGGCTCCACGATCCCGAGGGCTTCGCGGCCCTTCAGATTGATGCGAATCCATCCCTGCGTGTCGGCAATCAAGCTGAACGCGCGCGTCCTTGACCAATCCATTTCCTTCATCCGCCAGAAAGCCGTCAGCCAGTGACGGATCCACACGGGCAGAGCCGATTTTACGCGGTGACGAAACTCGCCCGGCAGGATTTCCCGGATCCGCCCCAGCAGGCCCGAATCCGAACGCACCGCATCCGTTGATACGTCTTGCATCACGCGGCGCAACATCTCCGGAAGGAGGACCGTTTTGGACGAATTGGGTCCCATGCCGTGCAGGGAAAAAACCATTGCTGTGACATCGGGTCCTGCAGCGTCGAGCAGGCGGCCAACGACCTGATCACAAGCTTCATAGACCAGATGTAACGCGTCTGCTAATTCGATTCTATC
>DASXQN010000156.1:0-2724 GCA_036507155.1 Anaerolineales bacterium | reverse complement strand
ATGCGGCTTGAGCCGCTGAGGTCCAGCCCTCAGGGGTTGAAACCCCGTTCCTGGGCCATTCTTACGGCACGACTGAAGTCGTGCCCTGACTCTATACACCAACGCTGAAAATGCTCTAGCCACGCGCCTCCCGTGAAACGCCGCCGCGATAAGGAAGACCACAGAATGGACACGCGAATCCAACCGGACCTGCGAACCCTGCGTGTGGATCAAGTCGGCAGTCTTCTGCGTCCTCCCAAGCTGAAGGCGGCCTTTGCGGAGTACTTGCAGGGGCACGCGGACGGGCAGGCGTTGCGTCAGGCGCAGGATCAGGCCGTTCGGGAGGCCCTTGCGACGCAGGAAGCGCACCACCTTCCCATCCTCACCGACGGCGAATTTCGCCGTGCCCAGTTCATGGAGAGCTTCGGGGAAGTCGCCGGCATGGAGCTTTGGAAAACCGGTTTGCTCGGAATCATCCACTCTCTAGAGGAACAGGTCCAGCCCGCGGAAGCAGGAAAGAAAAGAGGACATGATCCCACCCTCAACATGCGCAAGCCCGTTACAGAGAAGCTGCGGCTGGTCCGCAACCGCCCGCTCGAAGAGTTTCAATTTGCGCACAATCTGACTGCGCTGCCCGTAAAGGTGACGCTGATTGATACGGACCGCATCTGTCAGGGTTATGACGCGCAAAGCTCCCGCTCGATTTATCCCACCGTCGAGAAGTTCCTGGGCGACGTCATTGCCATCGAACGGCAGATCGTCGGCGAGCTGGCAGCGGCCGGCTGCCCGTATGTGCAGATTGACGGCCCCAGCTACACGAGATACGTGGATGCCGCCTCGCTCGGCGTCATGCGGTCCCTCGGGGAAGACCCGCGGAAAAACCTGGAGCGCGCGATCGAGGCGGACAACGCCGTGATTGCGGGGTTTCCCGAGGTAACGTTCGGCTTGCACGTCTGCAGGGGGAATCGGCAAAGCATGTGGCATCGCGAAGGCTCCTACGACGCGATCGCGGAAACGCTGTTCAATCAAGTGCACCATCAGCGTCTTCTGCTGGAGTACGACACAGAGCGCGCCGGGAGCTTCGAGCCGCTTCGCTTCGTCCCGAAAGATAAAATTGTCGTGCTCGGTCTGATCACCACCAAAGTAGGACGAGCCGAAACAGTCGATGAGTTAAAGCGGCTGATCGAGCAGGCCGCCCGATACATTCCGCTCGAACAATTGGCCCTCAGCCCGCAGTGCGGCTTCGCGTCGAACATCCCCGGCAACCTTCTCGCCGAGGACCAGCAGTGGCGCAAACTGGACGTGATGCTGGAAACCGCAGCGCGCGTGTGGGGGTAAAGTTTCTCCTGATTCCAGTTGTTGAGGAAGCGCCTAACCCTCGGCGGTAGTCGGATCGATCACCGTCTTCACTTCGGAAATGCGGTTGGCCGGAAAGCCGCCTTCTTGCGCGTGCTTCCTCACCATCTCCTCGTTGGGCGCGATGTAGACGCAGTAAATTTTGTCCCCGGTAACGTAGCTATGCAGCCACTGAATCTGAGGGCCCAGCTTGTTGAGCACTCCGCAGGATTTTTGCGAGATCGCCTGAAGCTGCTGCGGAGTGAGCTTGCCCGCTCCCGGAATCTCGCGCTCGATCACGTACTTTGGCATTTCGTTTCTCCTCTGATGTGCGGTTTTAGCAACCCATCAATGAAACTGCGCGAAGACCTCTCCGGAGCCGCTCTGCCGGTTGACGACTCGAGCCAGCACGAACAGAAGATCGGAGAGCCGATTGAGATAGACGATCGCGCTCGGGTTGAGCGTTTCCACGCCCGCCAGGCGCACGGCGTGACGCTCGGCGCGGCGGGCGACGGCGCGGACAATGTGCAGCAGCGCGGCCGCCTCGTTGCCGCCGGGCAGAATAAACTCCTCGAGCGGCGGGAGCGTCTCGTTATAGCGGTCAATCGCTTTTTCCAGGCTGTCGATCTCGCTCTGGCGGATGCGCCGGATCGGATCGGGTTTGCCGGCGGCGGGATCGGGAAGCGGAGTGGCGAGGTCCGCCCCCAGAACAAAGAGCTCATTCTGGATGCGTTCCAGCAATTGCCGCATCGCGGTGTCCGTAATCCGAGCGCGAGCCAGGCCGAGGAAGGAGTTCAGCTCATCCACTTCGCCGTAGGCGCACACGCGCTCGGAAGCCTTGCTGACGCGCTCGCCGGTGGCGAGGCTGGTTTGGCCTTCGTCGCCGCTCCGCGTATACACCTTGCTAATTCGCATTCCACCACCGCTGTGAAATCGACGCCTGCAACCTTTTGCTAACGCGCATCAGATTTACCGATACGAAAGCTGCCACCGCGCCCTCGCGATTCCCCCGGCTCCGCTCGGGACCGGCGCAGCTCGGATGGGGCTACCGGCGAGGGGCCGCCGCGACGTCCTGACGGACCTCGACGATTCGGTTGCGCTCGTCCACGATGGCGACCTTAGGCCGGAAGCTGCGTGCTTCCTTCTCCTCCATCAATGCATAAGAGACGACCAGGACCTTGTCCCCCGGCTGGGCCAGGCGCGCGGCCGCCCCGTTTATGGCTACCACGCCGCTGCCGGCTTCTCCGGGAATCACGTACGTCGTGAAGCGGGAGCCGTTGTTCAAATTGAGAATCTGCACCGCCTCATTCGGCAAGATGTCGAGTTTCTCCATGATCTCGGAGTCCAGGGTGAGACTCCCCACATACTGGAGGTTGACCTCCGTGACCGTAGCGCCGTGAATTTTCGCGC
>DASXQN010000155.1:0-12127 GCA_036507155.1 Anaerolineales bacterium | reverse complement strand
GCACGTGTGCCCGCCAGGGTATCCCGAGCTCAGCGAGTGGGGGAAGGGCGCCTTGCTCTGTAGTATCATCATGATACCCTCGCGGATCGCCGGGCGCACTTTTGAAAGGGAAGCCAAACCGGAATTGTAGTTGGCTGAACTCGAACATCACCAGTCTCACGAGTTGGCCGGAAAGTAATTCTTATGAGCGCAGGCCGGAAGCCTTCGTCAGGACCTGAAGTAAACGATCAGCCCTATTGGGGGATCTTCGAAGCCGTCAGCGATGGATTGATCATCCTGGATCCAAACACCCACCGCATCGTCGAGGCCAACTCCGCGGCCGCGGCGATGCATGGATTCAGCCGCGAGGAATTCATCGGCTTACCTGTAACGGATTATATCCATCCCGATAGCCAATCCCTGTTCTCCGAGACCATCGGGGCGATCGAGTCCGGCGGTGTGTTCGAGTCGCCGGCTCTTCATCTCCGCCGCGATGGATCAGCGTTCCACGTCGAGGTACGCAGGACAGCCTTCACGTATCAATCGCGTGTGTGCCTGTTGAGCGTCGTCCGAGATATCAGCCGGCAGGTTCACTCGGAGCGGCAGCTTGCCCAGGAAGCCGAAGTCCGCCAGCGCGAGCGCTCCACGCTTCTGGATATCTCGAATACTCTGGCTTCCACACTCGAGCTCAAGCCGGACCTGATCCTCGATCAGTTGCGGGAAATCGTCGACTACACTCACGCGGCGCTGTTCGAGTCGGATGACTCATCGCTGGTGGCCATCGCCTTGCGCGGAGTGCGGCAGCCGGAGAACACCCCGCCTTTTCGCATTCATTTGGATGGCCCCGAGACGCTCACGCGCCTGCTCAACGAACACCGCCCCATCCGCATTGCAGATGTGTGGGGCCCGGATGAGCAGGCGCAGTTCCTGCGATCCTTGTTGAAGGATCAGGCGACGTCGTTATTGGACGGCGTGCAAGCATGGATGTGGGTGCCTCTGGCCGTCAAGGGCCGCATCATCGGCGGCATCGGCGTCGCACACTCGGAAAAGGATCATTTTACGAGCCACCAGGCCGACCTGGCCGTGACCGTGGCCAATCAGGCCGCCATCACGATGATCAACGCGGAACTTTATATCAACGCACAAGCGCTGGCGGTGCTGCAGGAACGTCAGCGCCTTGCGCAGAACCTGCACGACGCGGTCAACCAGTCGCTCTTCTCCGCCGGCCTGATCGCGGAAGTCCTGCCGCGTCTGTGGGAACGGGATCAGGAGGAGGCGCGCCGTTCGCTGGAGGATCTGCGCCGCCTGACGCGGGGCGCGCTGGCCGAAATGCGCGCGCTCCTGGCCGAGCTGCGCCCCTCCACCCTGACCGATGCCGAGCTGGGCGACCTGTTGCGCCTGCTGGCGAACGGGTTCACCGGGCGCACGAACATCCCGGCCAAGCTGACGCTCGCCGGAACCGGCGTGCTGCCTGCCGAAGTGCAAGTGGCGATCTATCGTGTCTGTCAGGAGGCCCTCAATAACATTGCCAAACATGCTGGCGCCGAAACGGCGGAAATATCGCTGAAGCACGAGGGCAGCGGCATCGAACTAACGATACGCGATGACGGCCGGGGTTTCGATCCCGCACAAACGCTCTCCGGTCATTATGGTTTGACCATCATGCAGGAGCGTGCTCAAGCAGTGGGCGCCGTGTTGTCGATCACGAGCCGCCCCGGTCGCGGCACGGAACTCACGGTCCGTTGGACCTCAGGCGCAGCCAAGGAGGCCGCATGAAATCATCTTCCGCCAAACCGATTCGCGTGATGCTGGTGGACGATCACACCATGGTGCGCCGGGGCCTGGCAACCTTCTTGAAGGCTTTCGACGACCTGGAGCTGGCCGGCGAAGCCGAGGACGGCCAGGCCGCCATCGAGATGTGCGCCAAACTTCAGCCTGACGTCATCCTGATGGATATGGCCATGCCCGACATGAACGGAGCGACGGCGACGCGCACCATACGTCAGAAGTTCCCGGCAGTCCAGGTGATCGCGCTGACCAGCTTCAAAGAAGAGCAATTGGTAAAGAGCGCGCTGGAAGCGGGCGCCATCGGCTACCTGCTCAAGGACGTCTCCGCCGATGACCTCGTGAATGCGATCCGCGCAGCACATGCCGGCCGTGCCACTTTGTCGCCGGAGGCCGCGCAGGCGCTGGTGCATGCCTCCAACCAGCCCCCGGTTCCGGAATACAACCTCACTGAACGCGAACGCGCGGTCCTGGCATTGATGGTGGAGGGATTGAATAACACGCAGATCGCCGGCCGGCTGGTGGTCAGCCCCTCGACGATCAAATCCCACGTGAGCAATATTCTCGCCAAGCTCGGTGTTGTCAGCCGCACCGAAGCCGTGGCGCTGGCCCTGCGCCATAAGCTCGTGATCTGACCCCTGCTGTTCATCTCCGCCAACTGGTGGAGAGCAACACTCCCCAGCCGATGGATGCGGCCGGGGAGTGTTTGTTATATGCTGAAGGTGCAGCGTGTTCATTCGGCCGTCCACGGCGCATGAACAATGAGTAAATGAAAAGCGTGCGGCGCGCAGCCAGAACGTAACGCTGGATGAGCTGAATCGTTCAGCGGGCTGCGAACGAATGCCCAAGAGGGGTCGATCTTCCTTATTGGGGAGAAAGGAGCAAAACCATGCCCAAGAGCAAGAGTAGGAGTAGGAGTTGGGAAGGCGAGCGAAACTCGGGAAACAAATACTCGGGATCAGATTCCCATAAAACGCCCTCGCCTGGCACGCGCAAGACATACTGGCGCAGCGGCTACACGCGCAAGGATGGCACAAAGGTCGAAGGCGGGTACGTAAAGAACCCGAATTACAAAGTCAAGTAAACGGCAGAGCGGACCAGGAAAACCTGGTCCGCTCTTTTTAGGAAGGACAATTGCATGATCAAACTTGGAATGATCGCGGCGGTTGTACAGAACCTTGCGCTCGTGCTCGCGGGCGGATGCCCGGCAACCGGGCCATAGCGCTGCGCCTCTGATCTGACTCCGGCTGTGATGGAAAGCGGCGGACATTTGTCCGCCGCTTTCTCTTGTCTCCGCTCGGTAGACGCCTCCCCCAAGTGGCGGAGGTCAATATTCCCCGGCCGAAGGATGTCGCCAGTGAGTGTTCATTATAAGATTGTGTATCGGTGTAATTATCGTCGCACGCTGGGGGCGGTTAACGGATCGGAACCCTTTTCGAGAATACGCCGTGCGTCCATCCATGTGGCAGGTATTACATGGCAATCACAAGTGGAGGAGAAATACGATGAATGCTACCTACACCCCTTCGTCCCGGAGCGCGCTGGAGCCGGTCCAGGATGAACTTGAGCTGGTATACCTCTCACAGCAGGGCGACCGGGAAATGTTTGCACGCTTGTACGTTGCCTATACGGATCGAATTTTTCGCTATGTCTACTATCGCGTTACGGACAGGGACCTGGCACAAGACATCACTTCGCATGTCTTTCTCAAGGCATGGGAGAAGCTGGGCACCTATCGGGCGGGCCAATCACCTTTCACGGCCTGGCTCTACCGCATCGCGCACAACGCCGTGATCGACTATTACAGGACCTATAAAGTATCGATTGGGCTGGAGGAGGCCGACGCCGTGGTGGTCAGCCATGCAGATGAGGTGGACGAGCGGCTTGACCTGCAGTTCAAATCGCACAAACTCCGTGCCGCTCTCGGGGAGCTGACCGAAGAGCAGCAGCAGGTGTTGATTTTGAGATTTGTGAGCGGGCTGAGTACTCTGCAGATAGCACAACAATTGGGCAAACGGCAGGGTGCGGTGCGCGCATTGCAGCTGCGCGGGCTGAAGGGTCTGGCCAAGAGCCCCGCGCTCCAAACAGAGCAAACGATCGATCAGTAATCCAGTCTGCGGTTGCGAGCCGCGCATTACGAGGCTGCCGAAAGGCCGTCTCACCATACTTTCCGAAGTTCATTGCCAACTAACAAAGGAGTCCCACCATGCCCGTCGCAAAAGTAACCGAGATCATATCGTCTTCCACCGAGAGTTTCGAGGATGCCATCAAAGTGGGCGTCGCGCGCGCTCACAAAACGCTCAAGCACCTCAGGTCCGCCTGGGTGCAGAGTCAGCAGATCAAACTGAACGAGGACGGCGGGATCCGGGAATACCGCGTTCAGCTAAAGATCACGTTTGTGATCGAGGACTGAGTCACCGGAAATCCCGGGGCCGGGCCCCGCCTGCAACAGCGCAGCAGTTGCACACGTGACGGAAGTCGTTGCAGCATTCCAAGCCGGTCGAGGGCCGCCGGCGTAACGACAACTGCCTGGCATCCAACCGACATGCTATGTCTCCCCCAAGTGGCGGAGAGAAACACTCCCCTCTTGCAGGATGCGGGCGGGGAGTGACTACTGTAGGATGAGTGTATGACCCGCGTATTCTTAGCCGATGGCAAACCCACAGAGCGCTCCGCCCTTCGCCTGCTGGTTCTCGATCTGAAGATGGACGTCGTTGGGGAAGCCGCCGATTGGCCCAACACGCTTGCCAATGCCCCTGCCACCCTCATGGACATCTTGTTGGTGGACTGGGATCTGCTTCCCGGCGCGCCTGGTCCGGCGCTTGAAGAGATCCGCAAGGCCTGCCCGGCCGAGTTGCTCATCGTCTTGATCAGCCATCTGGACGCCCGTCACCAGGCCGCCCTGTCTGCCGGCGCGGATGCGTTCATCAGCAAGGGTGAGACCCCGGAACGCGTGGCCGAACACTTGCGCAGCGTCGCTGCGAGCCTCGTCATCAGGTGAAGCCGCCTGCTGAGGGGAAGACCCCAACATCCGGCGTTCTTGTGCTGTCCCAAACGCCTGTTCAATTCGGGACAGCTTTTCGAACGAAGTGGAGGATCCAACAATGAACAAGGATGTATTCGAAGGCAAGTGGAAACAGATCCGGGGCGAGGCCAAGGCCTGGTGGGGCAAACTCACCGACGATGACCTGGATCGGGCAGCCGGCAAGTTCGACGTCTTCGCCGGCCTGCTGCAGGAAAAGTATGGCTATACCCGTCAGCATGCGGTCGACGAGATCGACAAACGTGTGACCGATTACGAAGCCAGGCTGGCAAGTAAAACGGAACCTGCCCGCGCCAAATGACCGGAGCGGTCCTGCAGCCCCGTTGCAAACGACTTGACAGTTTGTCTTATCGAGTATGACCCGGCCAAGATCCTGGCCATGCTTAGAAAGAAAGTTCAATATGTCAAACGATAGAGTATCGGCAATAAGAACATCCCAAAGCGAACCGGAACGCGAACAACGCATCTTCACTTTCAAAGCCACGCAATTGATCTGGCTGTTGTTCGGCATTCTCGAGGTCCTGATCGCGCTGCGCATCGGATTGTTGCTGATCGGCGCAAACCCCGCCAGCCCGATCGTAGCGCTGATCTACGGGTTTACCTACCTGTTCCTCTTCCCCTTCACCGGTGTGGTCGGTTCGCCGAGCGCCGGCAACATGGTGCTTGAACTCTCGTCCATGTTCGCGATGGTGATCTACGGACTGATCGCCTGGGCCGCGGAAAGAACGGTCTGGTTGCTTCTCTACCGCCCGCGTGGCGGACCGGTCGTCGGCGTTACCGAGACCACGACCAGCGAACACCACAGCGTCCCGTAGCGCGCGGAGGGATAGCATCCCGTAGCGAAGCATAGGGATAGCATCCCGTAGCGAAGCGTAGGGACAGCATCCCTTAGCCTCCTCTCACGGGACTATGCTCCCCAGCCCGGAAAACGGGCATGGACAATTCCTTCCGTCGACACGGCTCCAACAGGTAGCTACCGGCCGGCCTTTTAGGCAGTTTGCGAGTTTTTGGGCGCAGCCTGCATGGGCTGGCCGGCCTCATTCGGCTGACGGAAGAGGAGCAAGCGCACGCCGGCATTTACTTCGGCGATCAACGCTTCGAGTAACACCTGGCCAGGGATGCTGACCTGCGCATTCAGCAAAACGATCGCAACCCAACACTCACCTTACGCAAAGGACAAGGAAAAATTTGATGCGCAACGAGAATCAAGAACCCGAATACCGCGGTAACAATGTGGCCGGCGTCTTAGCCGGTCTGCTGCTCGGCGGCCTGGTTGGCGCGACCGCCATGTTATTGCTGGCGCCCCAATCCGGAAAAGAGACCCGGACGCAGATCCAGGAAAAGGGGGTCGAGCTGCGCGATCGAACCACCGGCATGATGGACGAGGCCATGACGAAGGTACGTTCGAACGCGGACAAACTCACGGTCGGTGGCCGCGAGAAATTCAACGAGTTGAAACAACACGGCCAGGTCATGGCGGTTGAACAGCTGAACCGCGTGTCCGACGCCGCACAGGCCGGGAAAAAGGCGATCCAGAGCTCGTAAAGCAGGGCGCCAATCGGCTCGATATCGCAGAAGCTGGATCAGCCAAGCGATACGACCGGCACAATGATACTCGGCGATTCATCAGCCTAAGGGCCCGATGAGTCGCCGTTGGTTTTTTCCAGCGCATGCGTGCGATTCTTGGACCACTGGATCGACATCCACCGCCATGCGGGAGATCCGAACGGTTGACGGCCAGGTTTATGAAAAGAGGCTCTCCTTGTTCGTGCTGATCATCGTGGCATTGACCGTGCAATGGCTGCTCAGTTTCCTCGGTCAGTCAATTGCTGCGCGTCTTCTGCAAACCGGCGGATTCATTTACATGCTATCCCTTCTGATCGTTGTTCTGATTCCAGTCAGATTCGTGTCGTAGTTTTAGTGACTGTTTTTTGGCTCTGCTGTCGGCCGTCCCAGGGTCATCCGCACAACCAGAATTCAGCACTCGGAGAGCTGGATCATGTCAAACAAACCTGCGATTCGCCTGATAACGCGAGCGGGTATGCGCCGTTAAAGTTGATATAGCCCGCGGCAGACAGGAAGTGCACACCATCCTGAATCAGGAATTGAAATGGCAGCCTCCCCCAAGTGGCGGAGAGTAATACTATCCGAAGGATCGATACAGTCGGGAAGTGTTTTGTATAAGATGGTGAACAAAGCGCGCATCTCCGGTTAACGGCCTCTCCCTACCGATCCTGGTAGGAGCAGAACTCATATCAAACCCGAGCCACCTAAACGGCCGAAGCGCTTGGACCACCTCACCGCCCGAAGAGGATTCGGACGACCCATAAGGAGATCACACATGAAGATGAGAAATGTTTTTGCTGCTGCAAGTGCCGGCCTGGCATTAATGTTGCTGGCGGCCTGTAGCGGACAAGAATCAACGCCCATGCCTGCACAGGCCGCTGCGCCTGCTACAGGCATACAGTATCATTTCGTCACCAACAAACTGATGATCCCGACAACGCGGGAGCAGGCTCAAGCGTTCGCCCTGAACGTGGACGGGGTTTCGCAAGAGCATCCCAAAAACATATTCGGAGAGTTGTTTGCCTTGCTCACGTCTGCAGCCCAGGGCGTGGAATTGCAGGCCACCCTTGATCAGGCAGTCGATACCGGCCAGGTGGTCTCACTCCACATGGTAAAGGCCGACGATCCCCTTAACGACACGAGCGTTTCGTGGTCGATATACCTGGGACAGAAGTCCGAATCGGCACCCAAATTCGATGGCTCTGACATATTTACGCTCGATACCGCCACGCCGACCAACTCGCCGATCGTCGGCTCGCTGACAAACGGCCATTTCTCAGGCGGTCCGGGCGCGGCACGCGTCCAAATGTTCATCATGGGCCAGCTGGTGGATGTGGGCTTGATCGGGGTGCGCCTCGAAGCCGACCTGAGCGCGCAGGGCTGCGCCGACGGCAAACTGGGCGGTGGTGTGACTGTGGACGAGTTCAACGGCAAGCTTCTTCCGGCGATCGCGGCCGGAATCAATCAAGTTACCAAAACAGATGCGGCCGCGGCCAACGCGATCCTGCAGGCCTTCGACACGGATGAGGATGGGACGATTACCATCCAGGAGCTCGAGGATAATACCTTGTTGATGATCGCGATCTCTCCTGACCTCGACCTGCTTGACGCATCCGGCGCGTTCAATCCAGGCCAGGACGGCGAGAAAGACTCGTATTCGGTGGGCATGGGCTTTACCTGCGTCCCTGCCAGCTTTGATGCACCCGGGGATTAGCATTCGTCCTGCAGAATCGGCTCCCTGTTGTCTGTGATTATCTCCCCCAAGTGGCGGAGAACAACACTCCCCCGCCGATGGATGCACTCAGGGAGCATTCATTGTATGCTGAATAAGAGAACAAATCACATGCAAGGAGAGATTAAATGCTTACCTGGATCATCGTGATTCTGCTCGTGTTATGGTTGCTCGGCGCCTTCGGCTCGAATGTCTTCTCCGGCCTTCCGCGCGCAGGCAATGCTGTCCACGTACTGCTCGTCATCGTGGTCATCCTGATCGTATTGAGACTGCTTGGGGCATTGTAGCTCCGCGGCCTCTAAAAAATCGGAAGGCGGCATCTGGCTGCCCTTCCTTACTCCATCCATGAAAGGAGAATTCCAATGTTATACACGATCCTGATCGTTCTACTGGTACTGTTTCTGATCGGCTACTTGCGCTAGGCGCGGCAGCTTAAATATCCCCGATTCGAAGGAAACTCCAAATGAAGAAATGTAATGAAGTAATGACCACGAACCCGGTTTGCTGCCTGCCCGGTGAAATGGCCGCAAAAGCAGCGGAAAAGATGAAGAGCGAGAACGTCGGCTCGATACCCGTGATCGAGAGCGAGCAGACCAGGAAACTGGTCGGCATCGTGACCGATCGCGATCTGGCCCTGAAGGTCGTGGCGGCTGGGCTGGACGGTAAGTCCACGAAAGTGGAGGCTGTGATGACTCGCCAGGTGGTGACCGTCCACGCGCAGGATGATGTCCAGAAAGCGCTGGATGCGATGGCGCAGCATCAATTGCGCCGCATTCCCGTCGTGGATAGTGACAATCAGATCCTTGGGATTATCGCCCAGGCCGATGTCGCAACCCGCGTAGACCAGCCGGAAAAAACCGCCGAGATGGTCAAGGAAATTTCGCAAGCCAACGGATGAAAAAAAGTGTCAAGTGTCACGCATCATGTGTCAAGTACTGCTCGCTTTCTTGACACTTCACACGTGACACTTGACACACGTCCTTAGAGCGGGAGACGGGATTCGAACCCGCGCATATCAGCTTGGAAGGCTGACGCCTTACCACTTGGCGACTCCCGCAGGTAGACGATTCTACTGTGAGGCGGGGTGACAGTCAAGCGGCTTGACCCTCCCCCCATCATGCATTAGAATAGCCTTCGCTATGTGCTCCTGTAGCTCAGTGGATTAGAGCGTTTGGTTGCGGACCAAAAGGTCGCGTGTTCGAGTCGCGCCAGGAGCACCATTTGTAGGAGCGGAAACCCCGCTCCGTTTTTTTTGAAGCATCGGGAAAATGAACAAGCCCCACATCCTGCTGACGAATGACGACGGCATCCGCTCCCCCGGTCTGTGGGCCGCGGCCGCGGCGCTCTCGGACTTTGGGTTTGTAACCGTTACCGCGCCGCGTGACCAGTCCTCGGGTATGGGCCGCAGCCTGCCCAACTCGTCAGATGGGATCATCCGCGAGGAACGGGTGCAGGTCAAAGGCCAGGAGTGGAGCGTGTATTCCGTCGGTGGCAGCCCCGCGCAGGCCGTCTTGCACGCGATCCTCGAGGTGATGCCGCAAAAGCCGGATCTGGTGGTCTCGGGCATCAATTACGGCGAGAACGTCGGCCTGGGGATCACGATCTCTGGGACGATCGGCGCGGCGATGGAAGCCGGCGCGCTCGGGTTTCCGGCCCTGGCGGTGTCGCTGGAGGCCGCGCAACACTATCATTTGAGTTACTCGACTGACATAGATTTTTCTGCCGCGGCGCACTTCGCGGCCCACTTTGCACGCTTGATGTTGGAGAAGCGCTTCGCCTCGGCGGAAGTGAACCTGGTCAAAGTGGATGTGCCTTCGGACGCGACGCCGGAGACGCCCTGGCAGCTGACGCGCGTCGCCCGCCAGCGCTATTACGAGCCTCTCCCGCCGCAGCGCGCCTCGTGGGGCGAGCCCGGCAACCTGAGCTACCGCGAGGCTGCCCTGCTCGAAAAGGAAGACGAGAGCTCGGACGTGTTCGTGCTGCGCCGCAAACGGCTGGTTTCGGTGACCCCGCTCAGCCTGGACCTGACGGCACGGGTGGATCTGGGGGAGTTCGAGAAGAAATTGAGGGGCTGAACTCAAGAGCAGCCACGGATTACGCGGACGAGTGCCCCGCAGGGGTATTTACGCGGATGTTCAATTAAGACGAAAACGGGCCCTTGCGAGCCCGTTCTTGCATTAAATGTGGGGGGTCATCTTGCTGACCAATTTTTCCTTCGGCAGGAAGCCGGTGGTGCGTTCCTTGATCTGACCGCCCTTGAAGAGGATCAGCGTCGGGATGCCCAGCACACCGTACTGCATCAGCAGGTTCGGATTCTGGTCCGCGTCGAGCTTGACGACCTTGACCTTGCCCTGCCACTCCGTGGAAAGCTCCCCGACGACCGGGTCGAGCATCTTGCACGGCGGGCACCAAACGGCGGTGAAATCCACCAGCACAGGGCCGGTTGCATCCAGGACTTCGTTCTGAAAATCAGCTTCGGTGACGTATTGCATATCTGACATACATGCCTCCGACATCTGGACGCAGTGTGCCGCGCAGGTATTACGTTGACGCGCTGGATTCGACGTGCTAAAATGCAGTCCGTTTCCCCGCAACATCATGCCGGGGAGGCACGGGCGCGTAGCTCAACGGCAGAGCAGTGGCCTTTTAAGCCATTGGTTGAGAGTTCGAATCTCTCCGCGCTCACTTGGATAGTCTGATAGTCGAATAGTCTGGTAGTTTTCTAGTCGGATAGTCGGCTTGGTTGTAGTGAAGGGTACCGCAGGCAGAAAGAAATCCTCCATCAGGAGGATTTTTTTGTTCAGGTGGTCGAAAACGGAATCGTGGCCTAGTCGCGCGCCAGCATGCTGAAGAACGTCTCGGTCACGCGCGGATCGAAGTGCCGGCCCGATTCGGCCTGGATGTAACTGAGCGTGGCCTGCCGCGACCATGCGCTCCGGTACGGCCGGTCCGACATCAGCGCATCGAAGACGTCGATGACCGCGAACAGTCGCGCCGACAGCGGGATCTGTTCGCCCTTGAGACCGAGCGGATAGCCGTTGCCGTCCCATTTTTCGTGATGGTAATGAGGGATGCTTAGCGCCGGCGAAAGATACGGGATCGGCGCCAGCAGTTGGGCCGCCGTGGCAGGATGCTCGCGCATGATCGCCCATTCGTGCTCGTCGAGCGGACCGGGCTTCAGAAGGATGTGGTCTGGTATCGCCATCTTGCCGATGTCGTGCAGCATGGCGCCGCGCCGGATGTGGACGATGCTCGATTCGTCGATGCCCATGCGCCGCGCCAGCCGGACGGTCATCTCGGTGACGCGTTCGGTATGACCCTCGGTTTCATGGTCGCGCAGGTCCAGGGCGCGGGACCAGCCCTCGATGGTGGCGTCGTAGGCCAGGGTCAGGTCCGCGTTCGAGCGCTCGAAATTCTTGAACAACAGGGCGCTGTCGATGGCGATGGCGGCCTGCCCGCCGAGCATCTCCATGAAGTCCAGCCAGTCTGTATCCGCATTGATGGGGCTGCGATGGAAGAGCTCGAGCACGCCGAGGACGCGTCCCTTGGCGATCAACGGGATGGCATAGTAATCGATGAAGGCTTCGCGCGCAAAGGCCGGATAGCGGGTGAAATCGGCCGCGTAGCCGGAGACGTTATCACGGTGGATGGTTTCACGGCGCAGGGCCGCTTCCCCGGCATAGCCCTCCCCCATTCGCAGGGCAACCGGCTGTGACGGCGAGCCCGGGAAGCCGAGGCCCGCGGAGAATTCCAGGGTTTGGGTTTCGGGGTTGAGCAGCAGGATGGCGACCGCGTCCACGGCCAACTGCAGCTTGACCTGGGAGAGGAACAGGGTCAGGGTCAGGTTGAGGTCCAGGCTGGAGGCGATCGCCAGGTCGATCGAGCGCAGCGCGGCCATCCGCTCCAACTGGCGGTGGATCTTAAGCTCGGCCAGCTTGTAATCGGTGGTGTCGCGCACGACCATGGCCGTCTGCATGTCCGGCAGGGCCACGACGCGCGCTTCGAACCAGTGTTCGCCGTCT
>DASXQN010000154.1:0-9046 GCA_036507155.1 Anaerolineales bacterium | reverse complement strand
TCACCATCCAGGCCCATGACGGCAGCTTCTATACATTTGACCTTACCGACAGCGTCATGATTCTGCCGCCTGGAGGGGCGGCCGACCTGACGGTTGGTTCGCGAGTGACGATCCTTGCCCGGCGCGATTCATCCACGCATGGTTGGATAGCGTTTGGTATCGTCGTCCATCCGGCAGGTTCAGGTGCGGGCAGCGCCCCACCGACGGCCACACCCACTGCTATTCCGACAGAAACGCCCACACCGATACCCTAACGGTGGAGTTGCACCCATGATTTACCCCCGCCGCCGACGTGACCCTGCCCGTCGGCGGCGGGGCCATTTTGCCGGAAACCTGTACCAATATCGATCAACAGATGTAGGCATGAAACATGGGACGTCAACGTGGCCGTACCTTAGAATCTGATAATTGCAACAACAAATGAGATGATTCCTCGTTTACAATATTTATGAGAGGTCATATTTGATGAGTACACTAAGGGCACTTTGCGCAAGCATCCTTCTCGTCGCCGCACTGTCAGCTTGCGCCGGCCCCACGCCTGCCAATCCGATTGAGCCGGCGGTAGGTATGCCGGCAGCAGATACTCAGCAAGCCGCAACGATCTCATCTGGGGGCGACAACCAGGCCACGCCGGCGGCCGCGACTCCCGCGCAGAATCCGGCTCCCGCGGCAGGGACAATCTGGCTTCAAATCCTTTCGCCTCAAGATGGGATGACCGTCAATACACAGCAGATCGAAGTGAATGGCTTGACAATGGCCGGGGCCGTTGTGACGGTCGGCGACGACATTCTGCTCGTCGGTGAAGATGGTAAGTTCAAGGTAACGGTCGTGCTGGATGAAGGTCCGAACCTGGTCGAGATCGTTGCCAGCGACTGGAGTGGCAATGAGATCAGCCAATTGCTGACCGTCATTTACGAACCTAATTAGGAGAGAAAATGAAAAAGATACGACTCGGGCTGATGTTGATTTTGAGCGTGGCCATGTTGTTGGCAACCACACAAGTCATGGCCAGCCCGGCCCATTCCACAGATGCAATAAAGACGCCTGCAACCCCAGCTGGCCCGCCGTCCGGAAATACTCCCGGACCACCCAGCACGCCACCCGGGCAGAGTGGACAGTCACACAGCGGACTGAATGGCAAGCCTGAAAATTATAAAGGCACGGTTGCAGCAGTGGACGCTTCCAGCATTACTCTTACGCTGGGAGATGGATCACCCGTGACAATTGGCTTGAACGCGGATACCCGCATTAAAGTCCCCGGTCTCAAGGGAGCCACCACGGCCAACATTCAGGTCGGCATGACCGCCATGGTGCAAGCCATTCGCGATGAGAATGAAAATCTGATTGCCCGCTCCGTAATGGTAATTCCGGGCATGCCCACCAAGGCTCACCGCGTTGGCTGGGTGACAGAATACACGCCGGGCGCAAGTATCACGATCCAGGCACATGATGGCGTACTCTATACGTTTGCCTTGACCGCGGATACAAAGATTTTGCCAGCCGAGCGTGCCGGTGAACTTGCGATTGATTCGTTGGTAACGATCATTGCCCCGCGTGATCCCTCGGGCCTGGGGTGGACTGCCTTCGGTATAGTCGTCCATCCTGCGGGCTCGGGCGCTGGCAGTGCGCCACCCACGCCCACCCCGTGAGGGCTGATCTCGTTTAAGACCTTACCACCGCCGTCAGCGTGACTCTATCCACTGGCGGCGGGATGATTTTAGTTGGGGTATATTTGGTGAAGTGCCCATGACCGTGATCCTGAATTCACATTGCCTGCACGGTGGACTGGCCGAGAAGCAGGCAGACCGCTGGAAGCTTTCGATTCCAGCCGGGCCGGCCTTTCCGTACCGGGTGGCACAACTGGAGGATTACACCGGACTGTCGCGCCGCAGATTCCCCTCGCGTCCACCCCGGACCTTCGGGCTGCGCGCCCGCGCCTCGAGCGGATTCGCGGCTGGGACCTGGGGCTTCGGATTCTGGAACGATCCGTTCGGCCCGTCCATCAATCCTTTGCGGCTGCTGCCGGCCATGCCCAACGCGGCTTGGTTTTTCTTCGCGTCGAACCATAACTATTTGTCGTTCAGAGATGACAAGCCCGCACAGGGCTTTCTGGCCCAGGCGTTCAGCGCGCCGGGCTTCGACGCGCGCCTCGTCCCGGCCGCGTTCACCCTCCCTTTCTCGCGACAAGCGGCGCGCCGCCGGCTGAGCGGCGTCATCGACGAAGACGCGGTCGCCGTCAGCGTGGACCCGACCGATTGGCACGCGTACAGGCTGAGGTGGAGTCCGACGCGCTGCACGTTCGAGGTGGATGGAAGCGTGGTCCTGGAGACGTCCTTCAGCCCTCGCCCGCCAATGGGACTGGTGATCTGGATCGACAATCAGTTCGCGTCGTTCACGCCTGACGGCAGACTGAGCATCGGCCTCTTAAAAAGCGACGAGCCGGCCTGGCTCGAAGCGGAAGATGTTGAGTTGACCGATTAGCTTCGCAGGCAAAATTACTGGCCGGGGAATCCCGCTTCGTAAGCGGCCGTGATCGTATCCCACAGGCGCTGACTGTCCTGGTCGACAGTCTGGCGCGCGACGTCCGCTTCATACCAGGCCAGCGCGCGGTGCACGCCTTCAGCCCAGGGTACCTTGCAATTGAATTCGGGAACGAACCGCTTGATCTTGCTGTTGTCGAACACCACGCTGTTCGACTTGTCGCCGATCAGGCTGCCGACCGCGTGCGGCCAGATGGCCGCGATGAAATCGGACGGGACGTGCAGGATCCTTGGCTCCATATCCATGGCGCGGAACAATTCGTGCGCGATCTGGTCCCACGTGAGCACTTCGTCCGAGGTTATATGAAAAGCCTCGCCCAGCGCGGCGGGGTTGCCGAGCAGGCCGAGCAATCCGACGGCGAAGTCCGCGTTCCACGTTACCACCCACAGCGAGGTGCCGTCGCCCGGGACGATCACTTTTCTGCCCTGCCTGATCCAGTCGATGTTCGTCCATGGCTGCTGCCAGTTGCCGACGCACAGCGGGATCTGCGAAGGACCATACGTGAGCGACGGCCGGATGATCGTCACCGGCAGGCCCTGCTCGCGATGAGCCTGCATCAGGCGTTCTTCGCAGGCGATCTTGTCTCGTGAATACTGCCAGAACGGATTCTCGAGCGGTGTTTCCTCGGTGATCAGGTAATGTTTCGGCGGCTTCTGGTAGGCGCTGGCCGAGCTGATGAAGACGAATTGATCGGTCTTATCCGCGGTCAGTTGCAGATCGCGTTCGAGCTCTTCCGGCGTGTATGCGATGAAGTCCACGACCGCGTCGAAGTGCCGGCCGCGCAGCAGCTTGGAAAGATCAGCGTTCTCGGCGCGCAGGTCGCCTTGTAAGACCGTCGCCCCATTGGGCGGCGGGTATTTGGTCGAGTGCGAGCGGTTAAGCAGGAAAACCTCGTGGCCGTGCTCGGCCGCCAGGTCGGCGCACGCGGAGCTGATCAGCCCAGTGCCGCCGATGAAGAGGATCTTCATCAGCCTTCTCCGAGCTCCGGCAGCGGTGGGACAGGCACGCGCTTAACGAGATAGTTTTCAGCCCAGAAGATGATCAGCGCGATCCAAACGATTCCGAAGCCGATCAGCTGGTTGTGGCTGAAAGGTTCCTTGTACACCAGCGTGCCGAGCAGAAATTGAATCGTGGGCGCAATGTATTGAAGCAGGCCAACGAGCGTGAGTGGGATGCGCCGCGCCGCGGAGGCGAAGAGCAGGAGCGGGATCGTGGTGACGATGCCTGCGCCCGCCAAGAGCAGGTCGATGCGCGGGTCGCTGTGCAGGAAGGCGCCCTGGCCGCGCGACTCGAGGAAGATCAAGTAGGCCACCGCCGGCACGAAAAGCAGTCCCGTCTCCAGCGTCAGGCCGAACAGCGAGTTCAGCGGTGCGGCCTTCTTGACCAGCCCGTAGGTCGCAAAGGTGAACGCCAGCGAGAGCGCGATCCACGGCGGCTTCCCATAGGAGATTGAAAGATAGAGCACACCGACCGCGGCCAGCGCCACCGGCAGCCATTGCGCCGGTCGTAGGCGCTCGCGCAGGAAGATCACACCGAGCAGCACGCTGAGCAGCGGGTTGATGAAATACCCGAGGCTGGTCTCGACGATGTAGTCCGCATTTACGGCCCAGACGTAGATCAGCCAGTTAACACCCACCAGCACGCCCGCCGCCAGATAGATCAGCAGGATGCGGGGGCGCTGGATGGCCGCGCGCCACGCCTGTCCCTGGCGCGAGATCAGGATAGCGGCCATCAGGAAAATAAATGACCAGGCAATGCGGTGGCCGATCACTTGCAGCGCCGGGAGGTCGTGCAGCAATTTCCAATAGATCGGAAAAAGACCCCACAGCGCATACGCGCCAATACCGTACAGGATGCCTTTCCTCATGAAACTCCGATCAGCAATATGAGTCCGGAATCAGCCGGAGATACCCTTGCGGGCACACGTGAACGGGGATCAACGGGGATGAATTGGATTTTGGCCAGTAAGACTGGCCGAGTAACCTTAAACGGAGACGTTTTGCGCTAATCTCTGTCTATCTCTGTTTATCTCCGGTCAATCCCCTCTTCGAGCGCACCTCAACCCCAATCGATCGGCTGACGGCCCGCAAACCCTGATTCGACCTCGTGCCAGAAGTCGATCGCGTCTTCCCCATACTTCCAGCACAGATAGATTTCCCGGCCGTCTTTCATGTGGGGAAAATCGAGCAGCCCGATGGTCAGATCCTTGATCAAGACGCCCTCGTCCTGGATGCGATGGATCAACGCGTCCAGGCGGTCGAAATCCTTGAGCAGCCTGCTCAACGCGGGGCTGCCGCCGTTGCCGGCCGAGCGCTCAACGGCGGGCCAGAATTCCGGCTGTCGCTCGAGGATGTCCTCCCGAATCGATTGGATCTCATCCATGAGGGGCCGGATCTTGGCAAGCGTGTCGCGCGCTTCGCGCAATGTAAAGTATCGGGATACTTCATTGTCCATGATGTGAGTATACACTAAAGGTCCGCGCGGCCGCCGGAACGCAGATCTTCAAGGCTTCGCGCTGCGCAGCCGCAAGCTGTTACTGATCACAAACACACTGCTGAAGGCCATCGCGCCGGCGGACAGCATCGGATTAAGCAATCCCAACGCAGCCGCGGGGATCAAGATCACGTTGTAGAAGAAGGCCCAGAACAGATTCTGCTTGATCGTTCCCAGCGTTCTGCGCGAGAGCGCGACGGCGCGCGGCACCCCGCGCAGGTCGCCGCTGATCAGCGTGATGGCCGCGGCGGCCATGGCCACATCGGTGCCCGTGCCGATGGCGATGCCCACATCGGCCTGGGCCAGCGCGGGCGCGTCGTTGATGCCGTCGCCCACCATGGCAACAACATTTTTGATTGAAGATTGATGATTGCTGATTGGGTGCTGGAGTTTCTTGATTGCCTCAGATTTTCCTTCAGGCAATATTTCGGCGAGCACTTCATCGATCCCAACCTGTTTCCCAATTGCGGCTGCGGTCTGTTGGTTATCGCCGGTGATCATGATCACTCTCACGCCCATGCGCTTCAACTCGTCGATGGCTTCTTTCGAGCCTGCTTTGATCGTATCGGCTACGGCGATCACACCCGCCACCTGCCCGTCAATAGCCACCAGCATGGCGGTCTTCGCTTCGGACTGCACGCGTGCGACCTCGGGCTCGAGCCCGTTGATGGAGAAGCCGCGAACTGACATCATGCGCAAGTTCCCGATCGCCACGCTTCTTCCCGCGACCTCGGCCTGGACGCCGATTCCCGGCTCCGCCGCGAACCCGGACGGTTCCGTCAAGGTGAGCCCGCGCGCCGTGGCTTCCGCCCAGATCGCCTCGCCGAGCGGATGCTCACTGCCCCTTTCCACCGAAGCAGCCAGGCGCAGCAGCTCCTCGGCGCTTACCGGGGAATGATTGCCTGTGACGATGTCTGTGACCGCCGGCTGACCTTTCGTAATCGTGCCGGTCTTGTCCAGCACCACGATACTGACTTTTCCGGCCCGCTCCAACGCCTCGCTGCTCTTGAACAGGACGCCTTGCTCCGCGCCTCTGCCGGTACCGACCATGACCGCGGTCGGCGTGGCGAGTCCCATGTCGCACGGGCAGTCGATCACGAGCACCGCCACCATGTTACTCAGGGCGGTGGTAAATGCAGAGTCCGTAAATGCGTAATTGGGGAATACGGTTGGGACGACGAAGTACCAGACCGCAAAGGTGAGCAAGGCGATGGCGATCACGATCGGCACAAAAACAGCGGACACCTGGTCCGCCAGCTTCTGTATCGGCGCCTTGCTGCCCTGCGCGTCCTCCACCAGCTTGATGATCTGGGCGAGCGCGGTCTCTTTGCCGACCTTCGTGGCCTCGAACTTGAGTACGCCTAGCTTATTCATCGTCGCCCCGATGACCGGATCGCCGGCTTGCTTCTCGACCGGCAACGATTCGCCCGTCAGCATGGACTCGTCCACGGAGGAGCGGCCGTCCACGACCACGCCGTCGACCGGAATGGTTTCCCCAGGGCGGACGACGACGATATCGCCCACGCGCACCATGTCCGCGGGGACTTCACTTTCGATTTCATCACGGATGATGCGCGCGGTCTTTGCGCGCAATCCGATCAGCTTCTTGATGGCCTCTGAGGTGTGGCCCTTGGCACGCGCCTCCAGGTACTTGCCGAGCCGGATGAGCGTGATGATCACCGCGGCAGTCTCGTAATAGACGTGGCCCTGCAGCCAGCCGAAGGTGATCGGCAATGAGTATAGGAAAGCCGCCGAGGAACCCATCACGATCAGCACGTCCATGTTGGCCGAACGATTGCGCAGTGCCTTGAAGGCGCTGATGTAATACTGCCGGCCCACGTAGAACTGTACCGGGATGGCCAGCCCCAGCATGATCCAGTTTGTCCAGCCGGCGGGCACCACCGCCATCCCATGCATCGGCGGCGAATAAAACATGGCGGGCAGCAGCCCGAAATCACGCGCCATTGCGAATAGGAACAAAGGTATCGTAAAGATCAAGCCGATGATCAACAAATGCCGTTGCTGATTGATCTCAGCTTCGCGTGCAAGTGCCTCCGCGTCCTCTGCTTCGCCGCCGAGCTCGATAGCCTCGAAGCCTGCGGTTTTCACCGCGCGGCGGATCTCGGACTGGCTCACCACGGTCGGTACATACTTGACACGCGCTTTTTCAGTCGCGTAGTTCACCTGCGCTGCCAGCACCCCGTCCAGTTGAAGCAGCGCTTTCTCCAGCCGGCGCGCGTCGCTGTCGTCCGCCAGATGCCGGAGCACCAGTTCCGCCTCCCCGGTGGCGACCCCGTAACCGGCGCGCTCGACGCGTGCGATCAGCTGCGGCAGGCCCACCTTCGCCGCGTCGAATTCCACCGAGGCGCGTTCCGAGGACAGGTTCACCGCGGCTGTGTTCACGCCGTCAAGTTTCTTCAGGTTGCGCTCCACCGTGGCGACGCAATTGGCGCAAGTCATACCCGTGATGGGCAAGGTAAGTTGTTTTGTGTCAGACATGTTCCGTCGCTTTCAATTCAGCTTGATTTGAATGCATTTTGACATTTAGCTCATTCAGTTCCTGATTCAAAACTCCTAGATGGAATATATGTGGGAAAGCAAACCAGCCGATGCCCATGCCAGCCATGAACCCTGTGAGGAGGCGCATCCATGAGTTAAATGAGCCGAGCGCGTCGCCCGCGTAAAATGAGGCAGGCAGGGAATTGTTCGTCAGCAAGGCGAGCCAGTGATTCGTATCGCGAAAGCCCTGGCCAATTCCTGCCAAATCGCTCAACGTATGCGTGCTGCCATCCACGATGATCGGAAGAAGCAAAAGCGCAAATCCTTGCCAGGAGACCGGCTTGATATTGCGTCGAAACGGATACCATGCAAGTGCGAAGAACCAGACGCTGGTGTAAAAGGAGATCATCCGGTCGGACCAGGCGATCTTCCATCCGAATATTTCATTGCCAAGGAAGATTCGTAAGATGAGCGGATTGTTCGAATCCTGCCATGCAGCTTGAATTTCCTTGAGCGAGTACATGGCTTTTTGCCCAAACAGAAAGTACGATCGTTCTGGCAATTGATGACAAAAAAACGAATACATGAAGTAGATTCCTTTGCCAGGGCTGATCCAACCAACGTGCATGAATACGGGCGCCAAAAACGGGACAATTACCCATAAACCGTACAGGACAAGAAATACCTCGATCCAGTGAGTGAAAAGCCAATCCCAGCTGAATTGTTTTGAACGGAGTCTGGTAGGTGCAATGAGGATAGACATCGATTGCCTGCTAATCTAGCCGGTTGAAAGATCAACCCGGCGCAACAACTGGGCGTTGATTGCCACGATGACCGTGCTCAACGACATCAAGATCGCGCCCATCGCGGGCGAAAGTATGACCCCTGCCCCCGAAAGGACGCCCGCTGCCAACGGCAATGCAACCACGTTATAACCCGAAGCCCAAACCAGGTTTTCGATCATCTTCCGATAACTGGCGCGGCTGAGTTTGAAAATCTTTACCACATCTAATGGATTGCTCTTCACGAGAATAATACCGGCCGACTCGATCGCCACGTCCGTCCCGCTGCCGATCGCGATGCCCACGTCGGCCCGGGCCAAAGCGGGCGCGTCATTCACACCGTCGCCAACCATCGCCACACGTTTGCCCTGCCTCTGCAGCTCAATCACCTTCTTGTCCTTGTCTTCTGGCAAAACCTCAGCAAAATACAGGTCAATACCCAGTTCTTCTGCGACCGCTTTGGCAACTTCCTGGCTGTCGCCCGTCAGCATCGCTACCTGGATATTCATTGCGCCCAGGCGTTTCACGGCCTCATAGCTTTCGGGTCTGATCACATCGGCTAATGCAAAAGCGGCTGAGACTTTGTTGCCTGCCACGAGGTAGACAACGGTCTGTCCCTTCGCGCCGGACACAGCCGCGAATTCGGCAACTTCTACATCGGGCTTGAGATTGAGAGACTCAAGCAAGCGTGGACCACCGATCGATATTTCCTTCCCGTCGACCTTCGCCCT
>DASXQN010000153.1:0-3310 GCA_036507155.1 Anaerolineales bacterium | reverse complement strand
GTGCGGGAACAAGGCATAGTTCTGGAACACGATGCCGAGATTGCGCTTGTGGATCGGCAGCTCGTTGATGCGCTGGCCCTTGATGCGGATCTCGCCCGCGCTCGGGCTCTCCAGCCCCGCGATCATGCGCAGGGTCGTGGTCTTGCCGCAGCCCGACGGGCCCAGCAGTGTCACGAACGCGCCGGCCGGCACCGCCAGGTCGATATCGTCCACGGCGATGACCGCGTGGCCAAACCGCTTGGTCACCTTGCTGAGTTCGACGGCATGCATTGCGATGATGGCCTTCGATAATCTTGAACTGGGGCCGGCGGCGACTCCCCTTCGCCGCCGGCCCCTCCCGTCACGCTCTCAACATCCCCGAGGCGCGCCGATCTAGGCACCCTTGGAGATGCGGTCCCACTCCTTCTTGAAGGCGTCCTGGTTGTCGTACCAGTATTTCGCACTCTCCCAGACAAAGTTCTCGAACTTTCCGGTCGGGTCGAAGCCGGGCAGCGACTTTACTTTCTCCGACAGTTCGACCTTCGCTGGATCAAGCGAGGGTGGATAGTTCTGACCCTCAGCAATCGCAATCGACACCTTTGGTTCGATGCATAGATTGATGAGCTGCTCACATTCGTTCATCGGGCTGCCGGCCAACACCATCAATCCTTCGAGCCATGCAAAACCCGACTCTTTGGTGTCGATCCAGCCTATATCGTTTCCGTTCTGCTTCAGGCTTGCAACGCGACCAGACCAACCATCGCTGAGGATCACTTCTTCTTTGGACATGAGATCGATGAATTCCTGACCAGAGTCCCAGTACTTCAACACCAGCTCGCGCTGCTTGCGATCAGCATCCCACATCGCCGCGGTGTCCGCGGTCGCTTGCGGATCCTGGCCCGTGTACAGAGCTCCCATCCAGGCCCGCGTTTGGAAGCCGTTGTACAGGGCAATCTTGCCCTTATACTTCTCATCCCACAGAATCTTGGCGCCCTGCTTTGCCTCATCGTCGGAAATGTATTTCCGGTTGTAGGCAATTCCCGTCGTTCCGTAGTCGAAGGGAACAGCGTAGAGCTTGCCTTCGCTCTCCTTTCGGAACGCCTGCAGCGCTGGCTCCAACAGGAATTTTAGATTTGGAATGTTCGCTTCATTTAGCGCGACCGCCATGCCGGGCTTGTAGAAGCGGTAGTAGTCATACGCTCCGCTGACAAGGAACGTATTGTACTCGCCCGGCTGTGATGCCTTGACGAGCGTCAAAAATTCGTCGGTATCGCCGAATTCCCCTTCGACGACCTTGATCCCGGTCTTCTCAGTAAAGACGGGGAAAGCATTGTTGTGGAACGCTTCCGAAACGATGCCGCCCCAGCCATCGAACCGCACCTGTGTTACGGCGTCAGCGAGCGCCTTGCCGCTCAGCTTGCCGAACGGACCGCCGACCACGCCGACGGCCGCGGCCGTCACGGTCAAAATGCGCATCAGGTCGCGGCGGCTGATGTCGCCGTTGCTGAACGCCTCCAGCAGGCGCTCGTACTTCTTGTCGCTACCGAACTTCATAACACGCATCCTCCTAAGCTTCGCCCTGGAACATTCCGGGCGTCATCATCTGCCGCGGCTGAAACGGCGGATCACATATCCGCCAATCAGCGGCAGCAAAATCGTCAAGACGATCATCACCGAGCCCAGCGCGTTGATCTCCGGCGAGATCGAGGTGCGCAGCATGGCGAAGATCTTGGTCGGCACCGTCTCGATGCCGGGTTTCTTCCAGAACAAGGTGGCCGTGATGTTGTCGAACGAGATCGCGACCGCGAACAGGAACCCGCCCAATATGGCGGGCGAGATCAGCGGCAGCGTCACCTCGCGAAAGGTCTGCAGGCGATTGGCGCCGAGGCTGAGGGCCGCCTCCTCGAAATTCTGCCGCAGGCCGACCAGGCGCGCCTGCACCACCAGCACGACGAAGGGCAGCGCCAGCACCGTGTGGCCGAGGATCAGCATGCCGAAGCTGCGATAGACGCCGATCAGCTTCAGGAACATCAGCAGCGCGACGCCCAACACCACCTCCGGCACCAGCAGCGGCATCGAAATGAGCGTACTGACGGCGTTCTTGCCCTTGAACTGGTAGCGCACCAAAGCGATGGCGGCCATCACGCCGAGGATGGTCGCGAGCACGGAGCAACCGATTGCGAGAATGATGGAGGTGCGGAAAGCTTCGAGCACGGATTCATTGGCGAACAGCTTGCCGTACCATTGCAGGCTCGTGCCCTCCATCGGGAAGGCGCCGCTGCGCGAGGCGTTGAAGGACAGCAGCATCACCACCGCGATCGGGGCGAACTGGAAGATATAGACACCGATCGAGAACAGGCCGAGCAACCACAAGGCGGAGCGGGATTCGACCGTGGCGCTCATCGGGCAAAGCTCTGATAGATGTCGCTGAGGCTCATGAAGCGGTTATAGACCACCACCAGCAATCCCAGAGACAAGAGCAGGATCACCGACAGGACCGAGCCGGTCGGCCAATCGAGCTGCGAGATGATCGCCTCGTAGATGAGGTCGGGAAAGAACAAGGTGTCCGGCCCGCCGAGCAGACGCGGCGTCACATAGGAGCCCGCCGCCAGCACGAAGCACAGCATGCAGCCGGCGCCGAGGCCGGGCAGCGACAAGGGCAAGGTCACTTCGCGGAAGGTCTGCCAGGGCGAGCAGCCGAGCGTGCGCGCGGACGCCTCGAGATTGCGGTCGATGCCGTCGAGGCTGACATAGACGTTGATGATCATGTAGGGGACCAGGAAATAGACCAGCCCCATGACCACCGAGAAATCGTTGTAGAGCATCTTCAGCGGCTCATCGATGAGCCCCAGCGACACCAGGACCGTGTTCACCGCGCCGGTTTTCCCGAGCACGCTGATCCAGGCCATGGTGCGGATGATGTAGGAGACCCAGAACGGCAGGAACAGCAGGACCAGCAGCAGCGCCTTGTTGCCGAACCGGATGCGCGCCAGGAAATAGGCGGTCGGATAGCCGATCGCCGCGCAGGCGATGGTGGTGATCAGCGACATTTTGAAGGTGCTGTAGAGCCCGAGCCAGTAGTAATAGTCGGTCGCCACCGCGATCCAGTTGCCGAACTGGAAGGCCGGCACATCGAGCCCTTCGGCGGTGCGCAGCCAGAACGAATAAATGATGACGAAGATGATCGGTGCGACCAGGAACAGCGCTAGCGAAATCAGCGCCGGCGACAGCAACGCAAATGCCCTGGCGTTCTGTTGGTCCAATCGTCCCGCCCCTGCCCGCTGCGCTGTCCGGCCCCGCGCTCTTGATGGCGCTGCACTCGGCCTCTTTC
>DASXQN010000152.1:0-6474 GCA_036507155.1 Anaerolineales bacterium | reverse complement strand
TTTCCGTCCGACAATCATCTATTCCAGTTTACGGATAATGTCCGCGATCATGGCCGCGCCGGCGTCCAGCTGCGCTTGCTCGTCCGCGCTCAGGGGCAGCGGCAGCGTGTCGAGAATGCCGGACCCTCCGACCAGGTGAGGCACCGACAGCGTGAGATCACTCGCTCCGGCGATTCGCTCCATCGGCGTGCACACCGTCAGGATCGAGCGTTGATCGCCCAAGATGATCTCCACAATGCGCGCCAACGCGCTGCCGATGCCGTAATAGGTGGCCTTCTTGCCCGAGATGATGTGATACGCCGCACGGCGGACGCGCTGATCGATGTCCTGCCGGATGACATCATCCAGCGGCAACTTGCGTTGACGACAATACTCCTCGAGCGGGATCCCGCCGACAGTGACCAAGGACCAGGTCAGCACCTCAGAGTCTCCGTGCTCGCCGACGACATAAGCGTGCACATGCTGGGAGTCGACGCCGAGGTGCCGGCCGAGCAGCGAGCGGAAGCGCGCTGTATCGAGCATCGTGCCGGAACCCAGCACGCGCGTCGATGGGATGCCGAGGCGAGACGCATAGCGCGCCGTGAGGTGCGTCATGATGTCCACCGGATTGGTGGCCGCGACCAGGACCGCGTCCGGCGCGTGCTCGATGACTTGAGGAACGATCTGCTTAAAAACCGCAGCATTGCGCTCGAGTAATTGCAAGCGCGTCTCACCTGGATGCTGGTTCACGCCCGCCGTCAGGATGACCGTGCGGCAGCCGGCCAGATCTGCATAATCCCCGGCACGCACTTCCAGCGGTGACGCGAACGGAACAGCGTGGAAGATGTCATCGGCTTCCGCCTGCGCGCGCGCCGAATCCAGGTCCACGAGCACGATCTCGCGCCCGACGCCGCGCATCACTAACGCGAAGGCCGCGGTCGCTCCAACGAAGCCGCTTCCCACAATACCGATTTTCATTAAGCTTGCAACCTCACGAATTCAGGCCAATGCTGCGGTGGGTAAAAAGCGCGGCGGCTTGCGGACCTGCGTGGCTTGTTCGAATGCATACGCAAGTTTGATCAGCGTCGGTTCCTGCCAGGCGCGGCCGAAGAAAGATACGCCGACCGGCAATCCAAAGATGTACCCTGCCGGCACCGTGATATGCGGGTAGCCCGCGACGGCCGCGAACGACGTGCTCTCCATGTCCCAGCCGGGTTGGTCGCCATTGACGAGGTCGATCATCCAGGCCGGTCCGCCGGATGGGCAAACCAGCGCCTGCAGACGATGCTTTTTCATCACGGCATCGATGCCCTGCTCGCGGGTGAGGCGATGGTTCTTTTCCAACGCGGCCAGATATTTCTTGCTTTTCAGATCCTTCTTTTCCTGCGCCGCAAGGAAGTGCTGCTGTCCGAAATACTTCAACACGCGGTCCTTGTTCTCTTCGTTGAATTTGATCACATCAGCCATGCTCCTGACAGGGATATGCGGAGCCAGGCCGGCAAGATAAGCATTTAAGCCGTCTTTGATTTCATATAACAGCACTTCGAGTTCGGTCTTTGAAAACTTGCCGTTGGTTTTCAGGTCGGTGGGGTCCACCAGGATCGCACCTGCCTCCCGCATTACCCGCAACGAATCTTCCATGACCTTGGCGATACGCGCATCCGTGCCGAACAGGTTGCGCGCCACGCCGATGCGCGCGCCTCGGAGACCATTAGCATCAAGGAATTGGACGTAATCCGTGTAGCCTCGCTTCGCACTGGACCTGGTAGCTTTATCACGGGGGTCCGGGCCTGCCAGCGCCCCGAGCAATCGCGCCGCGTCTGCGACCGTACGCGCCATCGGGCCGGCTGTATCCTGGCTGTGCGCGATCGGGATGATCCCGCTGCGGCTGACCAATCCGACAGTCGGTTTGATTCCGACGATGCCGTTGCTCTGCGCCGGACAGATGATCGAGCCGTCGGTCTCCGTCCCCACTGCGACGGCGCAAAGATTGGCCGCCACGGCCGCGCCGGAGCCGGAACTAGATCCGCAGGCGGTGCGGTCCAGCGCGTACGGGTTGTGCGTCAGTCCACCTCGGCTCGACCAGCCGCTGCTGGATGCCTTGCCGCGGAAATTAGCCCACTCGCTCAGGTTGGTCTTGCCGAGGATCAACGCGCCGGCAATGCGTAACTTTTCGACCAGGCCGGCGTCGCGCACGGCGCGGTTTCCTTCCAGCGCGAGCGAGCCTGCGGTGGTCCGCATTTCGTCACCCGTGTCAATGTTATCTTTGAGCAGCACCGGCACGCCATGCAACGGGCCAGGGACGCGGCCCTGCTTGCGCTGAGCGTCGAGCGAATCTGCGATCCGGAGTGCCTGCGGGTTAAGCTCGATGACCGCGTTGACTCCCAGGCCGCCTTTGTCAACGGACTCGATGCGCGCCAGATATAACTCAGCGAGCCGACGTGACGTCAGCTCGCCTGTGGTCATTTTGGAAAGGATTTCAGAGATGGTCCATTCTTCCATAAGTTATCGGCCCCCGCCCGTAATGTAGTGCTCCAATTGCGAGATCATGAACTTCTGGACGTCCACCACTTCCTTGAGCACGTCCCGGACCGAGATGAGTCCGAGCAGCTCGTCGCCATCGTAGACCGGGAGGTGCCGGATATTCTTGTCGATCATTAATGCCATGCACTCTTCAAGCTGCTGGCCGGCCTCAATATAGATCACCTTGCTGGTCATGATCTCGCTGACTTTGGTCTTGGCCGCCGCCCGTCCGTTGAGATCCAGCTTCCGGACGCAGTCGCGCTCCGAGATGATCCCCTGCACGTCAGCTTCTTGCCGAACCAGCAGCGCGCCGCTGTTGTGCTCCGCCATCATCTTCAAGGCATCCAGCACGGTGGCATCCGGCGGGATCGAATAGATCTGGTCGCCTTTGCGGCGAATCATGTCTCGGATAGTAGCCATGGCATGCTCCTGATCGGTTGTGCCCTTGAGTATAGACCTAAAAAGAGTGATTCGCAAGCAGGCACAGCGCAAGCCACCAATAAAAAAAGACTCCCGTGTGGGAGTCTTAATCGTTGGTCGGGGCGGAGAGATTTGAACTCTCGACCTCACGGACCCGAACCGTGCGCTCTACCGGTCTGAGCCACGCCCCGATGAACAGCCAGCATTATAACTGTGCGATATTGATTTAGCAAGCTAGATTTGAGACCTCGGACGTCTCGTTGAGTGCTTGACGATCAGTCTGCCTTCGGGAAGACGTCCGAGGTCTGTTGCGGCCTACGGATTCAGCGTGATGGTCTGAGTGTAGACGTAGATGGGCGCGTTGAGGATCGGATCCATCTGGCGCAACGATAGGAGCGCTGAGGTGGGCTCGGTGACTTTGAACGGCAGTGTCGTGGTGAACTCCTGCGGCTCGAGCCCGTCCAAGGTCAGGACCCGCGACACCAACACCCTTCGATCTGGAAGGATCAATTCGAGGAACACCGGCTGATTGTTGAAAGGCGAGAAACGAGCCCGAACAGGCAGTTCGCTGCTCACAACGCTGGCTTTATCCTTCGGCGTGAAGAAGACTGCATGCTCAAAGAGCACATTCCCGGCCGGGGTTACCTCGGTCGTCCCGGCAGAGAGCAGGATCAATTGCAGTGAATTTAAGGACTGCATGCGGCCCTGCTTGTCCTTGGTGCTGACCTGCAACAGGGCAGTCTCGGCCGCGGCCCGAATCTCGAATGGGAGCTTGTAGGTGGCGTACACGCCGGTCTCATGACGGTTGACGCGGTCGATTTTGCGTCCCAACAACCGGCCGTCCTCGCCGAAAAGGTCGATCTGGATGATCTCGCTTTCGCCCGAAACCACCATCAATTGCAACTGGACCGGCGAGACGATCCTCGAGAGTGGACCCGGTGCGAGGAACTGGATCTGGGCCAGCGGGATCTTCGGCTGCGGCGTATACGTGCGCGTCGGCAGCGGAGTCGAAGAAGCGATCGTGGCGGTCGGCTCGAGGGTGTCGGTCGGGAGAACCACCGGTGTGAGGGCTTGCGACGTCGAGTACGCGGCCTCAGCGGTCAGCGCCACTACGGTCGGCAGGTAACCCTCCGGAAACGGCGTCGGCACAGGCTTTGCGCCCGGCAGTGCGCAACCGGCCAGCACTCCCGCGATGCAGGCGAGGATCAGTGATTTTCGGAGCATGGAGGTATGAAACGGCTCGCGGCGCTGCTTGATCTATGAGACGTATCCGAAGTTATAGGCCGTATATTCCGCTGTATTTCCGCGTGAGATAGCGGACATAAGGCGCCGAGTCGATCTTCGACCCGGTGATCTGCTGCACGATGGCCTGCGGTTCGTACTTGCGGCCGTGTACATGCAATCTCTTGCGCAGCCAGCCAAGCAGCTCTTCGAAATTGCCCCGGCGGATCTGATCATCGAGATCCGGAAGATCGGCATTGATCTTCTCCCAGAGTTGGGCGGAGATCAGGTTGCCCAACGCGTAGGTGGAGAAATAACCCAGAGCGCCGCCTGACCAGTGGATATCCTGCAGCACACCCAGCGCGTCGTTCGGAGGCGTGATCCCGAGGTAATCCTTCATTCGGGAGTTCCAGATCTCGGGCAGATCCTTGACCGCCATCTTGCCCTCCACCATGCCGATCTCCAGTTCGAGGCGCAGCATGATGTGCAGATTGTAGGTAGCTTCGTCTGCGTTGACGCGGATCAGCGAAGGCTCCACCTTGTTGATCGCCTTGTAGAACTTCTTCAAGCTGACGTCGCCGAGCTGCTTCGAAAATACCCGTTGGAAGCGGGACTAGAAATGTTCCCAGAAGGGCATCGAGCGGCCGACCAAATTCTCCCACATGCGGGACTGCGACTCGTGCACCGCCAGCGACGTGCCGCCCTGCAGCGGCGTGCGCTCGAACTCGGGCTTGCTGCCCAACTCGTACAGGGCGTGCCCGGTCTCGTGCATGGTGCTGAACAGCATCGCCACCGGGTTGTCCTTCTCGAAGCGCGTGGTGATGCGCACGTCGTTCGTGCTGAACGTGGTACAGAAGGGATGCGGTGCCTTGTCCTGCCGGCCCTTGTTCCAGTCGTACCCAAATTTCGTCGCGACTTCCACGGCGAAATCCCACATCTTCTGTTCGTTGTATTTGCTGTGCAGAAATTTGTCGTTGACTTGCTTCTGCTCGCTGATGGCTTTAATAAGCTCCACCTGCTTGGGCCGCAGGCCATCAAAGATCACCTTGACGTCAGCGGTCTTCATGCCCGCCTCGTAGTCGTCCAGCAGCGTATCGTAGGGATGATCGGCCGGCGGGAAGAACGAGATGTATTTGTGCGTCAGCTCAACGATCTTTTCGAGATGCGGACGAAAGATGGAGAAATCGGATTGCGCGCGGGCGACCATCCAGGCTTCGTTCGCCTTGGTCGTGACGATGGCCGACTCGGCGATGAACTCGGGCGGGACCCGGACCGCCTTGTCGTAATCGCGAGAGGTTACGCGCACGAGGGCGGCGTCATCCGACGCGGGGTCCGCACCTGCGAATTCGGCTTTGAGATCCTCCAGCAGCCCCCCGACCTCGGGCGAAATAAACTTGATTTGGGCCAGCTTCCCCAAAGTGGCGAGCTGGTTCCCGCGCGCTTCGGCGCCTGCGCGCGGCATGTTGACTTGCTGATCCCAACTCAGCACGGCGTTCGCGTTGCGCAGGTCCGCGACCTCGCCAAGGGTATCTTTCAGTTGTTCGAGTTTCTCGCTCATGAATTCTCCTCTTCACTCTGGCATTGCGGGGCAGCAGGTCGCGTGCGCCGAGCGCTCTTCGAGGCCGCAGCGAAACCAACCCCTCACAGATCTCTTATTGAACAAGCAATTTTCGCGGAATGTTTCTTGGTATCTAGTGAACTACGCGACCCGCCAATGCAGGGCTTCGCCGCGCAGGGCAGTCAGGACTTCACCGGCAATGTCGACGGCTGCCCGGCCCTGGGCCTCGACGGTCTGTGCGCCGACGTGCGGGGTGCCGATCACCTTCGGGTGTTTGATTAGGTCTGTCGCCCCAGGCGGCTCGCTGGCAAAGACGTCCAGTGCCGCACCGGCGACCTTACCGGAATTGAGCGCCTCAAGCAGGGCCGGCTCGGAGATGATTCCGCCGCGGGCTGCGCACACGATCCGCACGCCGTCCTTCATCTGTGAAAAAGCCATGGCGCCGATCATGTCGCGGGTATCCACGCTGAGCGGCAGGTGCAGGGAAATGAACTCCGACCAGGCATACAGGTCCTGCAGCGCCACCGGCTCCGCGCCGCGCGCCTTGATCTGCTCTTCGGATAGAAAGGGATCGTAAGCCAGGACGCTCATGCCGAACACCACAGCGCGTTTGGCGAGTTCTGCGCCGATGTTGCCGATGCCGATGATGCCGTGGGTCTTCGAGTGCAGCTCGACGCCTTCCAAATCCTTCTTGAGCCACTGCCCCTGTTTCATCCCGGCATCGGCGCGCGGGAGCTCGCGCGCCAGCGCCAGCAGCAGGCCAAAGGTTAATT
>DASXQN010000151.1:0-9225 GCA_036507155.1 Anaerolineales bacterium | reverse complement strand
CGCATCAGGACCAGGCCTTCGGCCGCCTCCGTCCGCTCGAGGTAGTTCATTAAACGGTCAACCGCTTTCAGGTCCGGGAAGACGCGCTTGAGCTGGCCGTGCAGCTTCTCGATGAAGCCGGTCAGGTCGGTCACGCCTTCCTCCGCCAGCAGTTTGTTCTCGGCCCATTCGACGCCGTGATCGAGCGTGGGCAGGATGATGAAGCTGTCGTCGGTCTCGTCCACCAGTCCGCCGCGCTCGAGCTGGTTGCGGATGCTCTTTGCAACGTGCGTCCAGACCATCAGGATACTGTTGGCCTGCGTCAACTGTTTCAGGCGCGTGATGCCGAAGACGGCGGACGAATCGAGCTGGATGACCTGTTGAAAGTCGAGGATCAGGTGCTCGAGCGCCGGCTGGGATTTGTCATCGATGCGCGCCCGGATCTGCTGCAGCAGGCTTTGCACGGTGCCGAAGAAAATGAATCCCTGCAGCCGCAGGATGTAGATCTGCGCGCCGCGTTTGGTAAGTATCTGGCGATGCACCTGCGGCCGGTCCACTTTGCTGCGATAGACCTGGCCGTTCAGCACGTTCTTGATGGCGTTGATGCGGCTGTAGTTGACCACGAACAGGATGGCGGAGATGAAGATGCCCGCGCCGATGCCTTCCAGGAATCCGACGGTAGCGATGATCACGAGGATCACCCAGATCAGAACGTAATCGATGGCAGGCAGTTGTTTGCGCGCGTCGTACAGCCACTCGACCAGGAACGACAGGCCGATAAACATCAGCACCGCGCCGAGCACCGGCCGCGGTAAGAAGGAAATGACCGAAGCCCCGAAGAACACCGCCGCGCCGCACAACGCGGCGGAGATCAGGTTCGCGAGCCGGCTTCGGGCGCCCAGACGCTCAGCCAGCGTGGACAGGCCCAGGGCCTGATAGCCCACTGTGCTGCTGCCGAGACCACCCACCAGGTTGGCGAAGCCGGCCGACATCAGTTCGCGGTTCAGGTCCATGTCGCGCCTGGCCACGATCTCCAGCGCGCTGCCGTTGAGCAGCAGCGAGACGGTGCTCAGGATGAGGATCGTCCCGATCTTGCCGACCTGGCGCGAGATGGCCGCCCAATCGATCAACGGGAAAGAGCCAGGGGTCAGTGGCTGCCACAACCCGCCTTGCGGGAAGGGGCCGAGCAGCCAGCCGCGCGCGGTCGCGTCGGCGAGGGAAATGTGATTGAGCGCCAGCAGTCCGTAAAAGGCCGCGATGGCGAGGATGATCGCGCCGGGCATGATCAGGAAGTGATTCCAGCGCCTCAAGGCCAGGAGCAGCAGGATGGCAAAGATCAAACCCGGCAGCCACATGATCAGCTTGCCCGGATCCAGAAGCTGCGGCAGGCGGGCCATCGACAGCGAGACGCCGGACATGACGCCGATCGCGCCGGCGCTGATCAACCAGCCCGTGCCGGCGAGGAAGCCGCCGATGACTGGATATGGGATATAGCGCACGAAGGTGCTGAGCTTGAAGCGGCCGAGGATCAGAAAGAACAGGCCGGTCAGCATGGTGGTCAGCGCGATGGCTGCCAGGAATGTGGTGTAGACGGCCTGCGGCGCGGCGCCCTTCATCGTCAGCGCGATGCTGGCACCGATCAACGCCAGGATGGCAGCGGGCGTATCCTGCGGGATGCCGAAGATGCCCGGCAGGGAGGAGGTGAGTGTGATCAGGATGCCGAGAATGAATGCGCCGAACAGCATCAAGCCGATGCCGGCCGGAAGGAAGTCGCTCATATCGCCTGAAAAGATCAACGCGGCCAGCGAGATCTCGGTGCTGATCGTGATGATGGTGGCGATCAGGCCGGCGGTCACGCTGAGAAGCAGGCGGGCGGGTTGGAATTCCTGTTTCAATGCTGCAAGACGCATGGTTGTCCCTCGATGAATGAATGCGAAATATGATTGATGCTTCTTCAACCGATCCAGAAACTCACCACGAAGTCACTAAGAATCCCTGACAATATGTGTCATTCTGAGGGAGCAAAAGCCGTAGCGAAGCTACGGGTTGCGACCGAAGAATCTTCTCCCGACCCCATAGAGATCCTTCGGTCGCAGCCTGTCGCTCCGCTCCAGTCCTAGCTTCCTCAGGATGACACAATCTTGGTCTTGTTAGACATACGCGTGATGACTTTTTGGTGCGTTTCCGGATCGATCGTTAGTATAGCATGGCGGTCCAGACTGTTTATCCCCCGTACATCTCAGTGCCGATCAGCGCGGACGCTCGCGATCCAACCATAATTCGCGGTACTGACGGTTCCAATCGATCAGGAAACGAAAGGCGATCACCAGCCCGCACGCCAGCGCGATCCAAAAAACGGACTCGCGAAATCCAACGGCCCAAAGGATGGGCGCCAACAGCAGACCGGTCAGCACGCTGGCGCGCGCGCCGTGACGGATGATCAGGAGCAGGGAGATCAGCAGCGCAGCGCCGATCAGGAACGCCAGCGCGTCCGCGGCCAACAGACTCCCGCCCATGGTGGCCAACCCCATCCCGCCGCGGAACTGCGCGAAGACCGGCCAGCAGTGTCCCACCACCGCCAGGGCAGCGGTCAGCGGGACAATCCACTGCGCAGGCGCGAAATGCAATGCGAGCCATGTGGGCAGAAATCCTTTCGCGAGGTCCAGGATCAATACCAGCGCGCCCGGGCCGAAGCCTGCCTGCCGGATCGTATTGGTGGTGGTGGCATGGCCGGAGCCCGCGTCGCGCACATCCACCCCTTTGACCCGGCGCGTGATCCAGATCGAGAAGGGCAGCGAGCCGCACAGGTAACCGAACAAGCCAAAGCCGAGCGCCGATAGGATCAGCATATGCGTGTCTCCAATCAGCAGAACCCTGTCGTTATCGATCGGTTTCTGACTCCGGCGTACCGCCCGCGCTGACGGGCCGGTTATTCTCTGTTATCATACCGTCTGAATTTTGCAAGACTTCCATTCAGCCTGAGAATCCATGCGACAGTACAAAGCGCTGATCCAACCGATCTTGTTCTTCGTGATTCCCGTACTGCTGTACGCGGCGATCCTGCTGGTGCGCATCCCGTACGCATGGACGCAAGGCTTCCAACGATATTCGTTTGTCGCGTTCGTGCTCGTTGTCCTTCTGTATTACGGATGTTTCAGACTCCCCGGACGGTCTCGCTTTCTGGCCGGCCTGGCACTAACGATGATCCTGTTCGGCCTGACGCTCTCCTATAAATGGAGTTCCGGCTTTTCCGACAATGGCGTGATCGGCGGCCTGATACCTTATAAGGACGGAAAGAATTACTATGTAGGCGCGCAGATGCTGTTGAACGGTTCCTACATCCGCGCCGACGGACTGCAAGCCGCGTGGCGGCCGCTATCGGCAAGCCTGCTGGCCTCCATTCTGTTTCTTACCGGTCAAAACCTGCAATTGACGATCGCGATCCTCACCGGCCTGACCGCGCTGTGTTGTTTCCTGGCCGCGTATGGCATGCTGCCGCAGTTGGGTCCCCTGCCCACCGCGTTCTTCGCTTCACTGCTTTTTTTCTGGATCCAGGGCTTCGTCGGCTATGCCTTGAGCGAAATTCCTGGATTTGCGCTCGGCTGCCTTGGTTTTCTATTTCTATGGAGGGCTGCCGCTTCGCTGCGGATCTCGGACCTGGTCCTCGGGCTGGTGCTGCTGATCATCGCGGTCAGCGCGCGCGCCGGGGCGTTCTTTGTCTTCCCGATGCTGGTGCTATGGGCGGGCTGGGCCTTTCGGGGCGGCGAGCGCTTCTCGTATCGGATGATCGGCATTGCATTGCTGACCGTCCTCGTCACGATCGTAGCCGTCAATGCGATCTTTCCGCGGCTGGTGGTGGCCGCCGGCGGGGTGGCGAACGGGAACTTCGCCTTCGCGATCTACGGACAGGTGAAGGGCGGTTCGGGCTGGCACAGCGCGCTGGCCGAGTTGAACACCTCCAACCCGAGCGTGATCTATCGCGCCGCGTGGCAGTTCTTCCTGGCGCATCCCTTCAGCCTGGTGATCGGCATTGCCAAGTCTTATCGCGATGTATTCTGGCCGAACGGCCTGGGCTTGTTCCCCTTCATTCCGCTCGGCCCGACGCGCTGGTACGACACGGCGCTATGGTTTGTGACCTTGATCTTGTTGTTCGCGGGATTCTATGACGCGCTCAAGCGGGACCGAGGGCCGCACGCCACCCTGTTGGCCGCGGGCCTGATCGGGATCAGCCTGTCGATCCCGTTTCTTCCGCCCATCGATGGGGGCGCGCGCTTCTACGCCAGCACGATGGCTTTCTTCCTCGCGTTGCCGGCGTACGCCGTCAATGTTTGGCGCGCACCCGCGCAAGCGGCGCCGGAGCTGCTGCCCTCAAGACCGCTCGAGGCCCTCGCGACCGTCTTGCTGTTGTTAACGTTGGTGTTGCCCCCGCTCTTGCGCGTGACGCGCGATCCCGTCCTTGTGACAGCGCCGGCCTGTCCGGACGGCCAACTCCCGTATGTTATCGAGCTGGACCCGCGTTCGTATGTGAACATTGTCCCGGACGGCGTGAGCGCGTGCGGCGGACTTCCGAATGTATGCTCCTCGGATTTTGTGGCCAATGGCACGGAGAAGTCCATCGACGATTTCTTCCAGGCCTTAATGGAAGTCAGCGGGTCATCGCAGGAAGTTACCCACCTCGTGCCCGCGGTCAATCTGATCGACGACAAATTCCACTATTTCATCGGGCCGGCCGCGCGCTTTGAGGCCGCCGGCTCGAACCATCTGCTGGCGGGTTGCGCGGTGGAGATCCGCACCGACAACCAGCGGATCTATCAGGTCGAGTCAAGCAGGGGCGTGGAGAGGCCGTAACGTTATGTGAAGGCCGTAAAATCGGGGAAGGTCAGCCGGCTGTAATTCTCGAGCGCATCCGGATTGCTTTTGGGGAAAACCAGCATGTACACCAGCAGGCGCGTTTCCGCGGCCTGCTTCACCCAGTAGCGCGCATACGGGACGCCGTTCCCCATTAGATCTTATCCATATAACGCCAGGCTAGGCTGCTCACAGTTTATCCAGAATTTTTACCACGAGGGCACCAAGACACTAAGTCACCAAAGGTTTCTCCTCTTGGTGTCTTCGTGGTAAGGATCTCATGATCTCCAGACAGTCTCTAAATCTTTTTCCCGCTGAGTTGCAGGCTGGTGGGACCGTATTCCATCAGCTCGATCGAGTTGCCATCCGGGTCCTCGATCCAGGCCTGCCGGGCGTTATCCATCCCGAGCGTGATCGCGGAAACCTGGATGCCCCTGCTTTTGAGTTGAGCGCAATACTCGTCCAGGCCGACGACCTCGAGGCAGAAATGCTTGTAGCGCGTGCCTTCGCGCAGCGCCTCTACCTTGCCGCCCCATTCCTTCGCCGCCATGGCCTGATCGAAGAACTCGATGAAGGTCGAGTTGCCGCACTCGAAATAATAGCCGAAGGGCTGACCTTCCTTGTTATCCAGCGTAAACTTGATCTTCAAGCCGAGTTTATTCACGTAGAAATCGATGATTCGTTCGAGATCGTTCGTGACGAAGTTGAGATGTGCCAGTTGTCGGATCATGATGCCTCGTTCTTATGAGTTTACGATCCCTTTGACGCGCCCTACTTCACCGCTTTGCAAACGGACCTTGATGCCGTGCGGATGCGTAGGCGATTTGGTGAGGATGTCCTTGACGATGCCCTGGGTCAGTTTGCCCGTGCGTTGGTCCTGTTTTAGGACGATCAGCACGATCATGCCGGGTTTAATAGCCGAGCGGGTTTGTCCGTTCATCGTATACCTTTTCTTACCGCGAAGACGCGAAGGGGTTTCAAAGTGCTTTTCATTGTGTCATTCTGAGGAAGCCGGAGCCGTAGCGAAGCTACGGCTCCGGCTTCCTCAGAATGACACACCAGCGAGGAGGGGCGACCCTCGCCGAGCAGTTGACTATCACGATTTTCTAACCCAACAATCCTCTCGCAAACGACAGGAACGCCTGCACATCATTGAAATTTGTGACCAGGCCGAGCGAGATGCGCACCGCGCCGGTGGACTTGCCGTCGAAGCACAGGCTGAAGTCGTCCTTGCTCAGGCGCTCCTCGTGGCCGGGCTGCGTGAAGCACACATCCAGGTCCACGCGCGAGACGCCCATGGCGATCTCGCCCGCACCCGGGTTGCAGAAGCAGCCGGTGCGCAACGAGATGTTGACCTTGTTGGCTTCGCGTTCGATAAAGCGATGATCGAACATCTGGCCGTCTTTGTTGAAAAAGTTCACCGTCACCGCGCCGCCGCGTCCCTCCGTGCCGGTGGGACCGTAGACGCGCACCAGCGGCTCGCCGGTGCTGTGGTTCATCTCAGTCAAATGATCGAGCAGCCAGCCGGTGAGACAGCGCACGCGCTCGTGGATGGCCTCATACCCGATCGCTTCCAGATGTTTGAGTCCGATCTGCACCGCGGGGATGTTGAGATAGTCCAACGTGCCATCTTCGAAGGCGGGCGCGCCGTCGGCCATGTAATACTTGTCGCCCTGCACGGACGCCACCGTGATCGTGCCGCCTGCGAACCAGGGCCGGCGTAATTTCGCCAGCGCCTCTTTGCGTGCGATCAAGGCGCCGAGGCCGGTGGGGTAACCGAACATTTTATAGAACGAGACCGGCACGAAATCGGGCTTGACCGCCTCAAGGTCGAGTCTGTTGGTTGGAACATAAGCGGCCGCGTCGAGCAGCACGTCCCAGCCGTGGGCGTGGGCCTTTTCGATCCACTCGAGCGAGTGCATCACGCTTGAGAAGTTGGATTGCGCGGGGAACGCGAACAGGTTGTGTCCGCTCTTCGAAGGCCGCGCCAGCTCCCGGTCGAGGCTCGAGGCGTCGAGTCGCATATCGGGCAGGATGACCGGGATGTAGGTCACGTCCGCGCCGCGCGCGTGTGCGAACTCGCGGATGCCGTTGACCGAGTTGTGATTGTCGAACGTCAGCAGGTAGCGGCCGTTCTCGAACGGGTAGGATTCGCCGACCAGCTTGAGCGCGCTGCTGGCATTGGCGGTGAAGATCGCCAGATATTCGTTCGGGTCAGCGTTGAAAAACTTGAGGATATATTCACGCGTGCCCTCGACGAGTTCCGTGGCCGCCAGCGAGGTGGGATTGGCGGAGTGCGGGTTGCCGTACACGTTCCCGCTCAGCAGGCTTTGATGCTGCCGCAACTGGGACTCGGCGTAAATGCCGCCCCCGGTGTAGTCCAGGTAGATGTTTTCGCTGCGATCCAGGCGCGCGTACTCGCTTTGACGCAGATCGTCGATTTTTTCGGTGGAAGCGTAGGAAGGATAGGCTTTCAGGAAGGCGTCGAAATCGGGGGATATAGACACGGTGCGGCTCCAAGGTCCATTTAACCACAGATTCCCTAAACACTAGGGACACGAAGCAGAAGGCAGGAGGCGGAGGGGAGAAATGCAGGAGGCGGAAGGCAAAATGCAGAATGAAGAATGAAGAAACTGGTAAACTGTTGAAATCATGGGACTCACCGTTGAGACGATCGCGATCATATTGCTGATCTCCGCCCTGGTGGCGCTGATCGCGCGGCGCGCGCACATTCCGTACACGGTCGGGTTGGTGCTGGCGGGCATCCTGTTCGGGCTGCTGCCGTTCACGCCCCAGCTCGACCTGACAAAAGAACTTGTTTTTTCGGTGCTGCTCCCGCCGCTGATCTTCGAAGCGACATTGTTCATCCGCTGGCGCGAGCTGATGCACAACCTGCCGGTGATCCTGACCTTCGCGGTGGTCGGCGTGTTGATCTCAGCGGCGTTGACCGCGGTCGGGATGTTTTATCTCGCGGGCTGGACGTGGGAGAGCGCGGCCTTGTTCGGGATCTTGATCGCGGCCACGGACCCGGTATCCGTCATCGCCACCTTCAAGGAGTCGGGCGTGCACGGGCGATTGCGCCTGTTGGTGGAAGGCGAGAGCCTATTGAACGACGGGGCCGCCGCGGCAAGTTTTTTCATCGTGCTGGCGGTCATCCACAGCGGTGGATTTGATTTCGGCCAGACGCTGGGACTCAGCGTGTGGACCATCGTCGGCGGGTTGCTGTGCGGCGCGTCAGTGGCTGGAGTCATCAGCGTCCTTGCGCATCGCACCAGCGATCACTTAATTGAACTGTCGCTCAGTGCGGTTGCAGCGTATGGTTCATTCCTGCTGGCCGAGCACTTCGGTGCTTCGGGATTGCTATCGACCTTGACGGCCGGGATACTGATCGGCAATTTCGGGCTGCCGGCGTCCTACTCAGACAAAGGCCGCGCCTCCGTAATGGACTTCTGGGAATTCGCCGCTTTCATTGCCAACTCGTTGATCTTCTTCCTGATCGGCGCGCGTCAGGCCAGCGAGGATTTCGAAGACGCACTGTGGCCGATCGTACTTGCAATCCTGCTCGTTACCGTCGGCCGCGCGCTGGCCATTTATCCGCTGAGCGCCCTGTTCCATCGCACGAGATTGCAGATCGCGAAAAGCCATCAGCACATCCTGTTCTGGGGCGGCTTGCGCGGCGCGCTGGCCCTGGCGCTGGCGGTCGGCTTGCCCCCGGAAATCCCGGGCCGCGGGGCCATCGTCACGGTGGCGTTCGGCGTGGTGGCGTTTTCGATCTTCGTGCAGGGCTTGACGATCCTGCCGTTGTTGCGGCGAGAACTGCCGGCTGTCGTGGATGAAAATCTGTCGCAACCGGAGTAAGGGCAAGTGCTGAATGCTGAATGCGGAATGCGGAATGCAGAAGGCAGTGGCAAGATGCAGAAAGCAGAGCGCAGAAAGCAGATGCAACATGCAGAAGGCAGAAGACTAAGTGCAGAATGGCTGCGCGACCTGGGGGCGATTGAGGAATTTCATTCTCCAACCCGAAAGCCGCAACTACCACTCGTGGCATACGTCAGCAATATTTGCCCAATTTCAAAATGAATTCGCGTAATCCGCTCATTCGCGCCATTCGTATTGAAGACAAAAGACCCTCACCATTTCTGATGAGGGTCTCTTAACAACTGTTTACTGTTTACTGGTTACTGTTTACTGACTACTGGTCACTGAACACCGGCAACTTGCATTTCTTCCTGCTTCTTGAACTGGCTCATATACAGGTCGTAGTAGAAGCCTCGGTTCGCCAGCAATTCCTCGTGCTTGCCGCGCTCTATGATCTGGCCGTCCTTCAGCACCAGGATCATGTCCGCGTTGCGGATGGTGGACAGGCGGTGGGCGATGACGAATGCAGTGCGGCCCTGG
>DASXQN010000150.1:0-3914 GCA_036507155.1 Anaerolineales bacterium | reverse complement strand
GTGGTCTAACAGGGCTGCCTGCTAAGCAGTTACACGGCCAAAAGCTGTGTCGAGGGTTCGAATCCCTCCCTCTCCGCCAGTTTTTCCTAATCGCCGGTCCTGCCGCAACCAGAGTCCGGCTGCCTTGGGGCCATTTATCAGACCCGCAGGAATCTTGGCAAGGTCAATCGCTTCAATAGCTTGACATCACCCGAACGGGCGCCTTTCTCTTGACACGCCGTTGTTTGCTAAGATAGTCTGGCAGTGCTATTTAGATGGTATTCTGCGCGTGTAGTCACCTGCGGAGACGAAGGATGGGAACCGAACATCACGCCCGCCAGGGCTCCTCGTCGTCCCTCCCTGTGTGCACTCACCGAGGCTTCACTCCGATGTTGAGAACCCTCTTGGGCTGCGTTGGAATCGCGCTGGCCGGGGCCGTCTCCCTACAGCCGGCCGGGCCGCAGTCCTCCGATCCCATTCCGCCTTCCTCACAGTACCGCGCGGTTCTCGATCGCTACTGCGTCACCTGCCACAACGAAAAACTGCGAACGGCAGAACTGGTTCTCAGCAAGATGGACGTCGAGGATGTCAGCGCCGGCGCGGCGGTGTGGGAGAAAGTGCTGGTGAAGCTTCGAACCGGCGCGATGCCACCTGCGGGCATGCCGCGGCCCGACCAGGCGATGTACGACTCGTTCGCCGCGTACCTGGAGACGGCACTGGACCGCGCGGCCGCGGCCAGTCCCAATCCCGGCAGGCCGGCCATCCATCGCCTGAACCGCGCCGAATACGCGAACGCCATCCGCGACTTGCTCGCGATTGATATCGACAGCGAATCGCTTCTTCCCCAAGACGATGCGAGCTACGGCTTTGACAACATCGGGGACGTCCTGACCGTATCGCCGACGCTGCTGGAACGATACATGGCGGCGGCAGCGAAAATCAGCCGCCTCGCCATTGGAGATCTTGCGATGGCTCCGGTGTCGGAGAGGTACACTGTCTCGGAGCGCCTCCTGCAAGACGACCGGGCCAGTGAAGCTCTTCCCTTCGGGTCGCGCGGGGGAATCGCGGTTCGCCATTACTTCCCGCTCGATGGCGAGTACGGCATCAAGGTCCGCCTCCAAAGAGACCGTGTACTGGATATCGTCGGGCTCGCTGAGCCGCACCAGCTCGATGTCCGCCTGGATGGCGAAAGAATCAAGCTGTTCACCGTTGGTGGCAAAGGCAAAGGAGGAGGCCGTGGGGACGCCGAAAACAGGGATCGCGGCGGGTACAGCCAAAAGTCCGAGGACGCCGGACAGGAGAGCTACGAGCGCACGGCGGACGCGGGCTTGGAAGTCCGCTTCCCGGCCAAGGCCGGCACGCGGCTGGTAGGGGTCGCTTTCCTGAACAAAGTCGCGGAGCCGGAAGGCACGCTCCGGCGGCGGTTCGTAGCTGCGCAATACGCGCAGGGCGACGACATTCCGGGCGTAGGCAGTGTCACGATCGTGGGGCCCTACGATGCGAAAGGCTCGGGGGAGACGCCCAGCCGCCGCAAACTGTTTATGTGCCGTCCAGCCGCCAGCCCGGCAGGCAATAAGGACGACGAGCAATGCGCCCGGAAGATTCTATCGGCGCTCGCGCATCGCGCGTATCGGCGGCCTGTCACCGACCGAGACATCCAGATTTTGCTCGGCCTCTACCGGGCCGGCCGGGGCTTAAAGAGTCAGGGAGCGAGCTTCGAGGCAGGAATCGGAATGGCGCTTCGACGAATGCTGGTCTCGCCGGACTTCCTGTTCCGCGTCGAACGCGATCCGACGAACGTGGCGCCGGGCGCCGCCTATCGGATCAGCGATCTTGAGCTGGCCTCCCGGTTGTCGTTTTTCCTGTGGAGCAGCATTCCCGACGAGGAGCTATTAAGCTTGGCGGAGCGCGGCAAGCTCAAGAGTAATGAGGTGCTGGAACAGCAGGTACGGCGGATGTTCGCCGACCCCCGGTCGCAGGCTCTGGTGGACAATTTCGCCGGGCAGTGGCTGTATCTGCGCAATATGCAGAAAGTGGTGCCGGATCCGGAAGCGTTTCCCGAATTCGATGAGAACCTGCGGGAAGCATTCCGGCAGGAGACGGAGCTGTTTCTGGAAAGCATGTTGCGCGAGGACCGCAGCGTGCTCGACTTGCTGAATGCGGACTATACGTTTGTCAACGAACGCCTGGCGCGGCACTACGGGATTCCCGATATTTACGGCAGCCATTTCCGGCGCGTGACGCTGAGCGATGAGGCGCGCAGAGGCCTGGTGGGCCAGGGCAGCATCCTGACGGTCACGTCGTATGCCACCAGGACCTCGCCGACTCTGCGCGGCAAGTGGCTGCTGGAAAACATCCTGGGCACGCCGCCGCCGCCGCCGCCCAATAACGTGCCGTCTCTGAAGGACCGCGGCGAGGACGGCAGGATCCTCTCGGTGCGCGAGCAGATGGAGCAGCACCGCAAGAATCCCGCCTGCTCGGGCTGCCATGCGCGAATGGACCCGCTGGGTTTTGCGCTTGAAAACTTTGACGCGATCGGCCGATGGCGGACCTCGAGCGGCGCGGGGAACACGCCGATCGATTCCTCGGGAGTGCTCCCGGATGGCACGAAGTTTCAAGGTCCGGCGGAGCTCCGGAAGATCTTGCTGGACCGTCGCGAGGAAATGATCACGACCGCCACCGGCAAGCTTCTGACGTACGCCCTCGGGCGAGGGATGGAGTATTATGATGCGCCGGCCGTCCGCAAGATCGTAAGGGAGGCCGCTCCGAGCGGCTACCGCTGGTCGTCGCTCATTTTGGGGATCGTCAGGAGCGCGCCGTTTCAGATGAGGAGGTCGCAAGAGCCATGATGATTTTCAAGAGGGCCATGCCTCGGCGGACGTTTTTGCGCGGGGTCGGCGCGACGCTGGCTTTGCCGCTGATGGACGGGATGGTTCCGGCGTTCGCAGGCGTGTCGGACACGGCTGCCAAGCAGGCGACCCGCCTGTCGTTTGTCTACGTTCCGAATGGAATGTGTATGGACAAATGGACGCCGGCGGCGGAGGGCGCCGATTTCGCGCTGCCGCCGATTCTGGAACCGCTCGCTCCCTTTCGGGACCGCACGCTCGTGCTGAGCGGACTTGCCCTTAAGAACGCCGACGCACTGCTGCCGGGCGAAGGCGCCGTGGGAAACCATTCGCGCGCCAGCGCCACGTTCCTGTCGGGGGTTCATCCGAAGAAGACGGAAGGCGCCGACCTGGAAGCCGGAATGACGGTGGACCAGATCGCCGCGAACGAGCTCGGCAAGCAGACGCAACTGGCGTCGCTCGAGCTCGCCATGGAAGGCGAGCTGGTCGGCACCTGCGAAGCGGGCTATAGTTGCGCCTACCTCAACACGCTGTCCTGGCGCAGTCCCACGACGCCGATGCCGATGGAGACCCAGCCGCGCGTGGTCTTCGAGCGCCTGTTCGGCGACAGCAGCAGCACGAACCCGGCAGACCGCCTCGCCCGCATCCAGGAGGACCGCAGCATTCTCGACTCGTTGATCGAGGATGCAGCTCGCCTCCTGAAAGGGCTCGGGCCGGTCGACCGCACCAAGGTCAACCAGTATCTCGATGCCATTCGCGACGTCGAGCGGCGCATCCAGAGAGCCGAGGAACAGTCCTTCCGGGAGCTGCCGAAGTTGGAGCGGCCTCTCGGCGTCCCGGAGTCGTTCGAACAGTATGCGAAGTTAATGTTTGATATGCAGGTGCTGGCCTACCAGAGCGACTTGACCCGCGTCGTCACGCTCATGGTAGCCCGCGAGCAGAGCGCCCGGGCGTACCCCGAGCTCGGCGTGGGCGATCCGCACCACCCGTTGACGCACCACAATGGCGATCCCGAGAAGATCGCGAAAGTGCTCAAGATCAACATGTTTCATGCCCGGTTATTCGCTTATTTCCTCGAAAAGCTGCGGT
>DASXQN010000149.1:0-2869 GCA_036507155.1 Anaerolineales bacterium | reverse complement strand
GCGCGCGGGAGCGGCCGCCGGTCAAGTTTTGATACACACCTTAAAAACTCTCTGGCGTATAATTGCCGCGAGTTAACGGAGAACCTATGGCGGAAGAGACCACTTACACTTTATCGCAAGCGCACTATCACTTTGCCGTGGATTATCACGGCAAGACCTGGGAACTGCTCGACAAGCCCGAGCGCACAGCCGAGGAAAACCAGCGCATGCTCGATTACGCCCACGCCTCCCTCGCCCATTGGCGCACGGCGGGAGCTGCCGTCCGTTATCAGCGGGGGGAGTGGATGCTGGCGCGCGTCTATGCGGTGCTGGGCAGCGGTGCGCTGGCTCTCGAGCATGCACACCGCTGCGCCGAGATCCTCGAACAGAACAAAACGGAAATGGAAGATTTCGACCTGCCGTTCGCCTATGAGGCTGTGGCGCGTGCCTATGCGATCAGCGGGAATGCGGCCGAGGCAAAAAAATTTCTGGCGCTGGCAAAGAAAGAAGGGGAGGCCATTCAGGGGAACGAGGACCGCGAGATCTTCTTCAAAGAACTGGGTAGCGGCAATTGGAACGGGGTGAAGTAAGCGAACAGCTCTCAAGACGCAAATTATTAAGATAAAGACGCAAGGGCCGAACGATCAACCATTGCGTCTTTGCGTTTAATATCTGCGCATCCGGCCGGACCGACGCGCGGACTTGGCTTGCGTCACGGCGCCTGCAACGGGAAAGCCCCGTCACAGGTAAAACCCCTTGGCGCCATTGGTTCCGAAAAACCATACTCATCCACATAAATGATCGCGTCGATGGACGGGCCAGTGATGTGATAAATGTCCAGGATCACATCGCCAGCCATGGTGGAACCGTTGCGCTCGTAAGACAGCGCTCCGCCGTTCGGGCCGCGCAGATGATCCAGATAAACCCGTTCGCGGGACGGGCCATCGAAATCGCCGCCGCCCACTTGCACGGCACTCTCCGGCTGGTATCCATACGCCGGATCGGTCGCGATGGGACATTCGGCATTCACGTCCGTAAACGTGAGGGTCCCGGTCAGGCCTTCGAAGATGGCCAGATCGCGGCTGGCCCAGGTCGAATTTCCATCCACGATGTTTGAGATCGCAATCCCGAAGAACACGAAGTCCGGTCCCGTTGCCACCGCGATGGCCCGGCCCTCGATGTCCTTCTCGCCGAGCACGCCCGTCAGATCCACGGCGATGCCCTCGACGCCGTCGATCACGATGTCGACGGGTTTTGCCTGGAGGAACTGGCCCCCTCGGTCCTCCAGGCTCGCCAGGAAGAGATCGATCACTTCCAGCAGCGGCAGGCCAGCGTCCGTCGTATCACCGACAAACGAGATGTTGAGAGTTTGGGCCTCGTCGCTGATGAATACGAGGTTCCCCTGACTCTCGGAGTGCAGTGGAAATGGCACCGAGAGCGAGAAACTATCCGCCACCACCAGCATGTGGATGGCGTCGGGACCGAAGTCCAGCGTGGGCTCCGGCGGGCGCGAGGGCGTGTCCGTCGCTCGTGGGGTCGGCGCGGGCGAGGGCGTAACGGTAAAGTTCTGCATGGCAAGCGGGGAGCAAGATGCCAGAGCGAGAGACAAGCAGAGCAGGAAGACGGAATGGTTTTTCATAATGCCTCTTGAGATGGGCGGTGCGCTTTACTTCGCGAGCGGGATGCGCAGGCAAAAGGTGCTGCCCGGTAACTTCTCTTCATCGGAGCCGGGGCTCTCCACCCAGATCTTGCCTTGGTGAGCACGCACGATGCCCGCCGCAATGGCCAGCCCCAGGCCGGGGCCACCGCCCTTGAAATTGATGCGGCTGGAGGAATGAAATTCCACCTTGCCCAGTTGATGCAGTTTGTCAAAGATGATCTTGTGGTTGGCCGGATCGATGCCGATGCCCGTATCTTTCACGCGGATCTCACCGCACGCGCCCAGGCGCTCATCGTCCACGCGCGCGCCGGAGATGGTGATCGTGCCGCCGTCCGGCGTAAATTTGATCGCGTTGACCAGCACCTGATCGAATGCCTTTTGCAACAGTTCGGGGTCCGCCAGCAGCGGCGGCACGCCTCCGATCGAGGCATCCAGCCCGAGGGTCAGGTGACGCGCGGCCAGGTCGTCCGCATACTCCTTCTGCAGAATGCGCAGGATCGGTCCGACGTTGACCGGCTCGATGTGCGGGACCACGACCTGATTCTCCAGCCGCGCCACATCCAGCATGCTGTTGACGATCTGATGCAGCCGGTCGGAGCCTTGCAATACACCGTGGACCGCTTTGAGCAGGGTTGCATTGGATTGGATGGCGGGGTCGCCGGTGAGCATGCCGAGATAGCCCTTGATGACCGTCAGCGGCGTGCGCAGTTCGTGCGCAGCCACGTTGATGAACTTGGACTTGTTCTGATCGTGCTGCTCGAGGGCGAGATAGGCGCTGTTGAGCTCCTCCACCTTCTCCGCCACCATGCGTTCCATCATTTCATTGAACTTGTTCACTTCATCGTACAGATGCGCGTTCTCGAGCGCAATGGCGGCCTGCACAGCGAAGGCTTTGCTGACCAGCGCTGCATCGCGCTTGAAGGCCCACGCTTCCGCGCGCGTCACCACCAACATGCCCATGATCTTGTCCTGATAGAACAGCGGCAGGCCCAGCCAGGAAAGGTCCAGCGGCAGCCAATCGGGCTGTCTCCAGCCTTGCATCCTGCTCACGTCACCGATCTGTATGGCCTCGCGCATGTTCGCCACGGCGTTGTACATGTCGTCCATCTGGTCGCCCTTATCGACCGCATAGTGCAGATCGTCGAGGCGCGGCTTCGGCGGCAGACCGCTGTGCGCGGCCACGTACGGCTGGCCGTTCACATCCTCCAGGAACACCACGCCGCGGTCGAA
>DASXQN010000148.1:0-6432 GCA_036507155.1 Anaerolineales bacterium | reverse complement strand
CGTCCACGTGCGCGGGCGAAATATATAAATCGGCCATATGATACCAGTTAGGCAGGTCGGTCTGTGAGATCTGCCCGCCGAAATGGACCCGGTCCAGGACGCCTCCGCTCATCAGGATCCGGCGGATCAGCGACCCCTGCGATCCGCTGTTCAGCAGCATCAGGTTCACGTCCTCGCGCTGCTGCGCCACCTGCACGAACGCCTGCGCCAGTACATCCACACCGTAACGCGGTTCCCAGGAACGGTTGCAAAACAATGTGAAGCCGGTTGACGGTTGGCGGCTGGCGATTGACGGCTTGAAACGCTCCAGGTCCACGCCCCAGGGGAAGACGACCGTCCGTTCCGGATTCATGCCCACCGCCACCGCCTTGTCGCGCGTGACGTTTGCATCGCTCATAAAGTAAGTGCTGTTACGCAAGACGTAGCGCGTAATGCGCTCCATCCAACGGCTCTTGTCGACTTCTTCCATCAGGTCGAAACCCCACGACATGGTCAGGACCGGGCGGAAGCCGGACAGCACCGCGATGAACGCGCAGGTCTGGATCGGGCCTGCGTGGACGAGATCCGGCTTGACGTCGCGCAGGACGCGCTTGAGGTCGAGGACGAGGCGCGGGACGTCGCGCCACCGAAAAGGACCGCGTCCCCCCGACCACTGGACCTGTTCCACCCGGGACGGAACGGGCCGGTCCTCCAGTTGACGGTCCGCGCGCTCCAGCTTTAGATAATATACATCATGTCCTGCATCAGCGATGGCTGCAAGGAAACGATGGTCATGGGTGGTGTAATCCCGGCTGAAGTAAATGAGGCGCATAGTATCTAAGGGAGATCATAGACCAAATGACAGTCCCGCTCCGGCGCATCGGAAGACAGCAGGAGCAGGACGCAAGCCTGCGCTTCGACTTCAGCGAGCGGCGCGAAGTCTACAGGGCGCACGGGCGAATCCGGCAACACGCTGGCGCCGTGAAGCGATATGTCGCTAAAGGTCGCGGCGATCGAGGCACCCAGCGGATCATACTGCGCCGGCGCGCCGCCTGCCCACAGGAGCGCGATCGGATTCCGCACGCCGTAGTAACGCAGGAAATGATCGTACGCGAACACCGGCGCAAAATCCAGGACAGGATTATTTACCTGCATGACGAATACGTCGTGCGGGTTTTGCTCCAGGATTCCAGCCAGCTTTTCGACATTGCGCGTGAACTTTTCGTTTTCCTTCACGTATTTGCGCGTCTTCGCCTGCGCCGTTTCGATGCCGCCGATCTGCGAGAAGGCCAGCGCCGCAGCGAGCAGCGCGCAAAGCGCCACGACCGGCAGGTGCAACGATTCGAATCGATCCACGCGTGTCATCTGCTGTAAATACCAGAGCACCAAGGCGGCCGCCAGCGGCCAGACCAGCATGCCCGGCACGTCGTAGCGGTCGCCATTCGGAAAATCGCCGCCGTAGATCACGAACTGTGTGAGATACGTGAACCACAAGAACGTCAGGCCGGCGGCCACGAACCATGAGAGGTCGGCGAGGCGACGAAAGTTTTTTCGGAAAGCAAAACCCGCCAGAAGAAATGCAACCAACAAGAAGAAAAGGCTGATGACGTCCGGTCTTTTGATGGCCAGCGCCAGCTCAAGTCCCCGCTGAGACAAGCCGACCGTCTGGTGATAATAATCCTGACCCGTGCCGAGCACGCCGAGCGCGATCGCGCCCGATATCCACAGGCTCCATGCGATCGCAGCGCCCAACCACAGGCGCGGCCAGAAGTCCAATCGAAACTGCCGCCGGCGGTCCCAGGCGATGCCGGTCAGCAGGATCAGGATCACGAACAAGTTTTCCTTCGAGCCGGTGCATATCATCGTTCCAAGCGAGATCAGAAACCAGGCAAGACCGATCCCGGGGTTTGGACGATACGCAAGATAGGCGCCCAGCGCGAAGACCACGAGGCCCAGCGCGACATACGGCTCACTCGGGCCCAGCCGTCCGAAGACGTCGATCCAGTAGATGGCGGTGGCCATGGCAAAGGTCAACAAACCGGCCGTGACCAGGCCGATGGCGCGTGAGGCCAGGAACCAGAACGTCGTGATGAAGGCGGCGAAAATAACGATGTTCGTCAGGTACCAGAAGACCAGCTCATCGTTCCACAGCCAGCTCTCCAGCAGCCGAAATCCAAAATACGCGGGACGATAGCGCGTGAAGCTGCCGTACTGCCCGACCTCCGTATCGTGAATGAGCATGTGTCCCGCTTCGCGCAAGCCCACATGCCCATCGCTCCCGAGGAAATACGCGATCTCGGGATCGTCGACCATCGACCAGCGGGATCTCAAACTCTCGTGGAACATGGCGTACGCCAGGGAAAGCGAAAGGACGGCGATCGCAAGGATGGCGCGCAGGTTGGGTTTGCCTTGACTCTTGATCGGATGCCCTGGATTCATTAAAGGCGTACGCTCGCGGCCTTCGGCGGTTCCGTGTAAACCGCGAAGAGGCTCATGCCCTGCCTAGATCCACCCAGCGCAATTCCTGGCCCGCGGCGAGGTCCGTCAGCGCTTTGGTACCGATCACATTCGGGATCTCATACGGCTTGATCGCGCCGGGTGTGGCCGGGCGCAGCACGTCGATCATCTCGCGCGTGAAGACTTCCCCCGCCCGCACGGCGCGCGCGGCCCGCAGGCAGCGCCGCTGGACGACCGCGGTTTGGATTTCATTTTCAGCGATGAATTTGTCCGGTCTGCCAAGCGCGCGCTCAAGCAGGCGCGTCTCCTCTACCATGCGGGCCCAATTTTCCGGATTCATGGCGAATTTATGATCAGGACCTTCGCGCTCGTTGCTGTCGGTGAAGTGGCGTTCGATCACGCGCGCGCCCAGCGTCACCGCGCCCAGCACGGGCGCGACCGCATGGGTGTGGTCAGAAAGCCCCAGGATCACATCCGGGAACATCGCCGCGTAGGTTTTAAGCACGTTGAGATGCAGGTGGTCGTAGTTATCCGGGCTGGCAGTGTAATTGGTATTGCACTGCATCAGCACGAGCTGCTTGTTGATCGCCAGTATGGCATGCACCGCCCGCTGTACGTCGCCGATATCCGCGGCGCCGGTGGCGACGAAAAACGGCTTGCGCTTGGATGCCATGTGCTCGAGGGCCTCGATCCAGTCGATCTCTCCTGAGCCGGCTTTGTAGATCTGCACATACTGATCCAAAAAATCGATGGCCTCGAAGTCGTACGGCGAGGAGAAGTAGTCGATGCCCGCCTCATCGCACTCCTCCATCAAGGTCAGGGTCCATTCGAACGGGATCGAGGCGCCCTGGTACACCTCAAAGACCGACTTCTTCCACGCGGCCTGATGGCTGACCTGCGAGTTCATGTGCGCGAACCCGTAATCCGAAACGATCTTGGGCGCACTGAAGTTCTGGAATTTCGCGGCGTCGGCGCCGGCTTGTTTGGCAAGGCGGATCAGCTCTTTGGCGCGCTCCAGGTCGCCGTCGTGATTGGCGGCCACGTCGGCGATGAAATAGGTCGGGTGGTTGGAGCCAAGTACGCGATCCCCAATTCTAATTTCCATAATTTCTCCTCATCGAGAAACAGGCTTATTGACCTTCCATGATCTTTCGTGCTTCAGCGGGGTTGCCATAACTGAAAATATCGATATCCAGGGACCGAAGCAGATCCGTGGTTGAATTCCACAAGCCACCCAGAACGATCGAGACGCCCGCAGCGTGGATTTCCTCCACATCCGCGGGACGAAACATTCCGTAGGAAAGACTGACGCAATCCGCTTTGATCCTCTGCAGATAATTGCCAAAACCGGCAAGTCTTCCGGTCAACAGTGCCCGGGCCGTCAGTTCAGGAAAGGCAATCTTTATTTGAAGCAGTTCGTTATGATCCACGAACAACAAGAGCATTTTTTCCTTCGTACCGGTTCGTTCGAGCAGGCGGACCACTTCCCCGGTCAGTTCACATTCGGGACTGAAGATGGTTTTGATATCCAATGACAGTGCAGCGCCCGCATCCCGCGCCCAGATGAGAACATCCTCAAGTAAAGGCAATGGTTCATCTTCTATAACTACATCTTTCAAGACAGACCACGGCAATTGGCCGCACCAACGTCCGTCGGGCAATTGGTAGTTATGGCGCAAAAAAGCCACCCCATCCCGGCTCATTTGAACATCCACTTCGATCAAGTCTGCGCCCAGCTCATGTCCCAATTTAATCGCGGGCCAGGAATTTTCAGGCACGCTTCCTTCGATCCCGCGATGAGATTCGATCAGGGTTCGGCCGGTAGCCGACTTAAGTAACTCAAGGCCCATTGCGCTTGATTGAATCAGGCGGACTGTCTGCCGATCCGGCCCAGGTGCGTGTTCTGGAATGAATCCGGATACTTCAGTCCATAGCCCCAGATGCGGTCAAAGCTCGAATGGCCCAGGATGATCAGGCCAGCGAACTGCAGGCCCTGCTGGCCCAGCACAGAACCCAGGACATAGCACGCGACCGCCACGCCTTTGTGATGGACAAGGTTATAGGCCGCCGCGCCGATGCGCGATCCGGCGGCGTACCCGACCATGCTCACGTCCGGCGCAAAGAATAGCAAAGGATAGGACCACCACGCATAGTCCAGCCCGGCAAAGAGGAACACGGCCAGCCCGAGCAGGGCGAACTCTTCAATTTTGATCAAGTTCCTCATTTCGCCGCCTGTTGATAACCCTGGATTTTCTGTGGATAACCCTGCTGATATTGGGCAAAAAACTCCTCCAAACCTGTGGAGAAACCGGGGAGAGACATGCCTAGATCTGTGGACAACTTGTGGGTAGAAAGGGATAAATTGTGAGACCGGCGGGCGGTCAGGCTGGCCGACAGGATCGATTTCGGGGAAATTTCGCTTTCGCGCAGCCCAAATTTACGCGCGATCTCAACGCCGAACTGATACTTGCTCATGGCTTGCGGCCCCACCACGTGGTACAGGCCGCTCAGCCCCTTCTGCAGCATTTGCAGCAGCAAGCGGGCCAGGTCGTTCACAAGCTGCGGACAAAATGTGACGTCGGTAAAGCCGCTCATGCTCTTGCCATTCATCAGATTGTTAAGAAAAAATTCGGCCAGGCTGCGCTTGCCACCCAGGCTCCAGCCATAGAAATTCACGCGTGCGACGATGGCGGCGGGATTGGCCTCCAGCACGGCGCGCTCGCCGTCCAGCTTGGTCTGGGAATATACGCCCGTGGGTATCGCTTCCTCGGACTCAGTGTAAAACCCCTCCTTGTGACCGTCGAAGACCGCATCGGTGGAAATATGGATGAACGCCACCTTGCGCCTCGCGCAGACCGTCGCCAAGTCGCCGGGCAGCTCCGTGTTCAGGCGCCGCGCCAGTTCCGGGTCGGCCTCACAGGCATCCAGGCCCGCGAGCGCCGCGCAATTGATCAGCCAGTCCGGCTCGGCCGCCCGCAGGACCGAATCCAGTGCGCCGTCGGTGAGCAGGTCTGTTTTCAGGACCTGGAACGGCGGGTTGACCAGCCGGCCTCGATCGACGGCCACAACGTCATGCCCGTTCATCGCCTCCAGCGCCAGGTTCAATCCCAGCAGACCACTCGCGCCCATCACCAAGAGTTTCATGGGTTCATCCAGTCTCTAGCCTTCAAGTTTACCCTGCGCATACAGGCTCTCGAACGGCGCGATCAATTTCTTGATCCCGGCCAGGTCGAGCCACTCCGTATTATTATCGCTTGAGAAACGAAAATCGTCCGCGATGGATTTGCCTTTATTCTGCCAGTCGTAGCCGAAGCCGAAGGACTCGGCAGGCTGCACGACGAACATCTTCTTGAGTTCAATACTGTGCCGGGCTTCATCTTCAGAGATCAGGACTTCATGCAGCTTCTCGCCCGCACGGATCCCGATGATGTCCACTTGTGCAGCCGGCGCGATGGCCTGCGCCAGGTCGATGACCTTCATGCTGGGGATCTTGGGCACGAACACTTCGCCGCCATGCATAGCCTCGATGCATTCGATCACGAAGCGCACGCCCTGCTCGAGCGAAAGCCAGAAGCGCGTCATGCGGTCGTCCGTGATGGTGATATGGCCCGAGTCGCGCTGCTTGAGGAAGACCGGCACCACGGAGCCGCGGCTGCCGACCACATTCCCGTAGCGGACGCACGAATAGCGGGTGGCAGTGCCCGCGGCGTAGGCGTTGCTCTGGATCGTGACCTTTTCGGCCGCCAGCTTGGTGGCGCCGTACAGGTTCGCCGGATTGACCGCCTTGTCCGTGCTGATGGTCATGACCTTCTTCACGTTCGCGTCCAGCGCGGCCTCGAGCACGTTGGACGTGCCGATGATATTGGTCTTGACCGCTTCCATGGGGTTGTACTCGCACGCAGGCACCTGTTTGAGCGCGGCGGCATGCACCACCACATCCACACCGTGCAACGCGCGCACCAGCCGGTCGCGATCGCGCACATCGCCGATGAAATA
>DASXQN010000147.1:0-3552 GCA_036507155.1 Anaerolineales bacterium | reverse complement strand
CCGATGCCGGTGCCTAGCGCCGAGATCAGCGCGCGCACTTCATTGTTTCCGAGGATCTTATCGAGGCGGGCGCGTTCGGTGTTCAGGATCTTGCCGCGCAACGGGAGGATGGCCTGGAAGTGACGGTCGCGACCCTGCTTGGCCGAGCCGCCAGCCGAATCACCTTCGACGATATACAGCTCGGTCTTCGTAGAATCGCGCTCGGAGCAATCGGCGAGCTTGCCGGGTAGAGTCAGGCTTTCGAGCGCCGACTTGCGGATGACCAGGTCGCGGGCTTTGCGCGCAGCGTCGCGGGCGCGCGCCGACGTCAGGCACTTGGCGATGATCGCCCGGGCGGCCTGCGGATTCTCTTCGAGGAACGTGACGAAGCCCTCACCCACCACCTGTGTGACGTAGGTCTGCACTTCCGGGTTCATCAGCTTTACCTTGGTCTGCGACTCGAACTGCGGGTCGAGATGTTTGATCGAAACGATGGCCGTCAGGCCCTCGCGTGTGTCATCGCCGGAGAAATTCGGGTCGGCGTCCTTGAGCAGGCCGTTCTTGCGGGCATAGTCATTGACGACACGCGTCAGCGAGGAGCGCAATCCGGTGAGATGCGTACCGCCGTCGACAGTATTGATCGTGTTGGCGAAGGAATACACCGATTCAGTGTACGCGTCGGTGTACTGAATGGCGGCTTCAATCCCTACGCTCTCGATTTCCTTTTCCACGTGCATGACCGGGTGCAGTGTATCCCGGTTGCGATTAAGGTAGCGTACGAAGGACGTTAGGCCGCCTTCGAAATAGAAGGTCATCTGGCGGTCGCTGCGCTCATCCACGAAGCGGATGGTGACACCGCGCGTGACGAAGGCCATCTCGCGGAAACGCTGCGAAAGCGTATCGAAGCGGTAGTCGATGTCTTCTTTGAAAATGGTCGGATCGTACTTGAACGTGGTCTTGGTCCCGGTATCCGTGGCCTTGGTTTTGCCGATCAGTTTGACCGGCCCCTTCGGATGACCGCGCTCGTAGCGCTGGAAGTGAACCTGGCCGTCGCGCCGGACCTCCACTTCGCACCATTCCGAGAGCGCATTTACCGCGCTCACGCCCACGCCGTGCAGACCTCCGGAGACCTTATAGCCGCCGCCGCCGAATTTTCCGCCGGCGTGCAGGGTGGTCATCACCACTTCCAGGGCGGACTTCTTCTGGGTCGGGTGCATACCCGTCGGGATGCCGCGCCCATTGTCCTGCACAGTCACGCTGGAATCGGAATGGATGATGATATCGATGCGCGTGCATACGCCGGCCAGCGCTTCGTCGACCGAGTTATCCACCACTTCATATACAAGCTGATGCCGTGCCTTGATGTCCGTGCCGCCCACGTACATGCCGGGGCGTTTGCGCACGGCTTCAAGCCCTTCGAGGACTTGAATATTCTCGGCTTCGTAATTCGTCCTGGCCTTGCTCTTGCTCTTGGTTTTGGCTTGAACCACAAAATCCTCCGACGTTATGTCATTGCGAGGAGCGTAGCGACGAAGCAATCTCAACGCATCGAGGAGATTGCCACGCCGCCCTCGCTCCGCTCGAAACGGCGGCTCGCAATGACATGTTAGTTACATTTGCGGCGTGATCGTACCCGCCTTGATGCGCTCCAGAACAGTGTGCAGCCAGAGTGTCATGTCGCGGTAATAAATGAAGCAGGCGGCCAGCAGGGCCGTACTGATGAATGCGTGCCCCAAAATCCCGACCAGCGACATCCACGATTCCGGCGGAGCGATGCTCCAGACCAGGTTCAGGCCGATGCTGATCAGCACCACGCTGAGCACGAACAGGCTGCTCGTCGGCAGGGTGAAGCGCGCCAGTTGCAGACCGCTCAGGATCGAACGAAACGCATCTTCACGGCGCACGAAGATGCCCAGAGGTGAGAAGAAGAACGGCACGACCAGCCACATCGAAAGAAATCCCAGGAAGAGCATCATGCCTTGTCCCAGGGCTGGGCTGATCGAGAATAGCACATACATCATCAGGATGATGGGCGTGCCCAGCGCAAACGAGATGACCAGCCAGATCGTGGACAGCAAAAACGATTGCAGGAGCGGTCCCCCATGGCGGGCCGCACTCTGCGGCAGGCCGGCGGCCGTCAACGCGGCCACCCAGCGAAAGTAGAGCGCGCCTCCCGCCCAACCGAGCGCGACCAGCAGGATCAACCACATGAACATGGCCGGCACCGAGCTGACCTGCAAAACCATCGGCGCACCGAAGGGGGTCGTATCGGGCTGTGTACCGGCCATCAGACTGGAGATGCCGATCGGAAAGGTGCGCAGGATCGTCAGCAAGTTCAGTTCGTGGAGTCGGCTTTGGTATATGTGCACGGCGTTCTCGATATCCACCGCTGGAAAATTGCTGGTTGCCGCCATGCGCTGAAAGTCCATCAGGACCGGCTGGAACAGCCGCTCGAGGCTCAGGCGCGGGCCCAACCACAGGAACAGGTCCAGGGTGAGCGGCAGCAGGATCGCGGTGATGTGCGAGGCCACCGTGTCAAAGCCTGCCCGTAGAGAGCCGACCACGCCCGGGGGCGGGGCAAGCGTTTCCATCTTCGAGGTGGTCATAACCGATTGATTCTACCATACGGTTCTTGCGCTCCCACTACCCCACAGGTACAATGACCGCATGAACGAGCCACCGCTCGGCGTGCCCGGCGAAGGTTCCGGGCCGGCGTCCGCCAAAAGCGCGGGCGAAGCGGACCGCATGGGGGTGTTGACAGCCACGGTCCTGCTGACATACGCCCTTACCCGCATTGTACAGTCCCCCGAATTCCGGTTGAGCGTCCAGCTGCCCGGGTTTTACTTTGCGTTCCCGTTCACGCTGGGGACGGTGATGACCCTGCTGGCCGCGGGACTGACCGCCACAGGCATGGACTGGCTGTTGCGCGCCCACCCCTCGCTGCAGGGCAAGCCCACGGTCGAGCATTGGATGCTGCCCACGCTGACAACGTTCGTGATCGGCGCCTCTTTGTCCATCCTGCCGAACGGTAACGTCTGGTGGCTGGCTTTCATGCTCGGAGCGCTGCTGCTCGTGCTCGTCTTCCTGGCCGAATATGTGGTGGTGGATCCCGCCGCGCCGAACTACTCGATCGCCCGCGCCGGGTTGACCGCGCTGGCGTACGCGCTATTTTTGATCTTCGTCACCGCGCTGCATTTCGCGGGCGCGCGCCTTTTCCTGCTCATCCCAGCGCTGTTCATCTCCGCTGCGCTGGTGGCACTGCGCATCCTGCACCTGGACGGCGCCGACCGCTGGGATTTCCCGTGGGCGGCCGGCATCGGTTTGATCTGCGCGCAGATCGGGGCCGGACTGCACTACTGGCCCGTCACGCCGCTGCAGTGGGGACTCGCCGTTACCGGCCCGCTGTACGCGCTGACCATGCTGTGTGCCAGCCTGACGGAGGGCGCGCCCGCCCGCCGGGCCGCACTGGGACCGGGGATCGTCCTGTTGCTCACCTGGGGTGCTGCGATTTTTCTCGGTTGAGCCCGAGCAACGCGTGCAGGTCAGCCGCAGCAACCATCAGGGAGCGCGCGT
>DASXQN010000146.1:0-3523 GCA_036507155.1 Anaerolineales bacterium | reverse complement strand
TGGTGAGCGGCGCCCCGCGCGCGAGCCCGTACCACATCCAAGAGCCATCGGCGCGGCGCGGCCCATCCCATATCTTCTGAATAACGGTCGCATCGGCTGCAGTGAATACGCCGCACCCGCCGGAATTCGTCCCGATCAGCGTTTTTGGATCGAACGTACAGCGCCGCGGATCTTCCAGTACGCCATCCTCGATACCGTCGATTGTATCGCAGGCTTTCACGGCAGCGGCCGTCGCCAGGTCGCCCTTGCAGGCCGGCAGGAAATTCCCCGTCTCGAGCATCACGAGCTGGGGCCAGAAATCTGCGGGTATGAATTGCCCCCAATTGATTGCCGGTGCAATCGAAAGAATGCCGTCGTAGTCGTCCGGGAACCGCTGCGCCTCCATGAGGCCCTGCCGCCCGCCGCTCGAACAGCCGTTGAAATATGAGTAGCGCGGTTCCGTCCCGTACAACGCTCGGGTGAGCGCTTTCGCGACGACGGTCATCCGGTGAATGCCGAGAGAGGCGTTGTCACGGATCAACTGCCAATTGAGCCGCCCGTTGGCATCGAGAGCGAAGCTCCCGCTGCCGCCCTCATGACCGGTATCGGTTGCACTGGCTACATATCCGAGGTCTGCGGGCTGGGTGATGTTGTTGGGGCTCCCGCCGGCGTAGCCGCCACCGCCCGTGGCCTGGAACCGGCCGTTCCAATTCTGCATCGGAAGCGCAACGAAGACCTTGATTCGATCGCCGGCCGGCGGGTGCGTGACCGTCGCCGTGACACGGCACACGGGACCGGTCTTGCGCTGGTCGATTGAAACGCTGTCGATTGTCGTGTCAGGCAATTCGAACGATGCAAGACTCTCACACGATCGCACCGGTTTGGCGCCCGGGATGGCGGGCTTGGGCGGGACCGGCGCAGGGCCGGCAGACGGCGCTCCAGGCTGCGCTGGTGCCGGAGGAGTAGGTGCCGGCGCGCGGACCTGTTGCAGGTCGAGAACGAGAGTGCCGATTGCCAGCACGAATCCAAACGAGCGAAGCATGGGTAGAAGAACCAAAAAGCCTTACCACGGAGACACGGAGAGCACGGAGACAGGCTGATTAAATCATTTTCCGTGTTCTCTGTGTCTCGTGGTGTTTCTTTCTATTAATCCTGACAGGCAGGGATTCTATAATGGAAACGTTCTCTTGGGTAGGCGTATGAGTATTCCGAGCTTTCCAGTGCGCGCGGCGGCCGCGCTGTTCATCGAGCGCCAGTGGCTCGATCGCCCGCGCGGCCGGAAGCTGTCGGCGAGCTCGCTCGAGGCGTTCGCACGGGCGACCGGCGGCATCCAGCTCGACTCGATCAATGTGGTGGACCGCGCGCATCACCTTACGCTGTGGAGCCGCTTCGGCCCCTATCGTCGCGAATCACTGCGCAGGCTGATCGAGAAGAAGCGTGTGCTGTTCGAGTACTGGGCGCACGTCGCATGTCTCATTGCGACCTCCGACTTCCCGGCGTGGCGGCGGACGATGCTCGACTACCAGCGCTGGCACAAAGGCTGGGCATTCTTGCTCGATAAATACAAGCACGTGATTCCGAAAGTGGAAGAGGCGATCCGCGAGCACGGGCCGATCGGCAACGCGCACTTCAGCGATCCCAGGGGCGCGGCCAGCGGTGGTTGGTGGAACTGGAAGCCGGCAACCCACGCGCTCGACTGGCTGTTCATGGGCGGGCGCATCACCGTTCACTCGCGTGTACACTTTCACAAGCGCTTCGATCTGATGGAGCGAGTGCTGCCCGAGGCCTTGACGCGGGAACCATTGTCGGCCCGGGAGTTCAAGGCCTGGCACCTGCGCCGTTCGCTCACCGCGATGGGTGTGGCGACCGAGACCGATCTACGCCTGTATCTCAGCTACCCACGCTTGCCGTCGCCGGAGCGACGGGCGTTCTTCAAGGAGGCGGTGCGCACGGGCGAGGTGGTGGAGATCGAGCTCGAAGGCGATCGTAGCCAATGGTTCGTGCTGCGGGACGATCTGCCCGCGCTGGAGGCTGCGGCCCGCAAACGCATACCGTCCATGGGCTCGGCGCTGCTTGCGCCGTTTGATTCGTTCCTCTGGCATCGCGAGCGCACGCGCCGGCTGTTCGGGCTTGACTACCGCATTGAGGTTTACACCCCCGGCCACAAGCGCACGCACGGCTACTACACGCTGCCGATGTTCGTCGATGGCTACCTGATCGGCCGGGCGGACGTGAAGACGCACCGAAGCGAGGGGGTGCTCGAGCTGCGGCGCGTGCAATTCGAGCCATGGCTGGTCGCGGGCGACGTACCGCCCGCCGCACGCTGGAGGCCACTCGCACTCGATCGCGCGCTGGCCGGTGTCGCCGAGGCGGCACATTCGCTCGCGACGTTCGTCGGCGCCACGCGGGTTAAGCTCTCGCGCACCGCGCCGATGAAGCTGCACGCGCCGCTACGCAGGGCACTGGCGGCGGCGGTCGCCACGACGCCTGCCGAGGCCACCGCGCCGGCCGGACGCGAGGAAATCGCCGGCACCGAACCTGCCGGCTCGGAGGCGATGGTCTGATGGCGGTGTGGACCAAGGGCCGGAAGGAATTTCGCGAGGACGACATTCGCGCCTTCGCGCTTGCGCACGATCTCGTGGACGTGAAGGTGATGGCGTTCTCAGAAACGCTGAGCGGCCTCAAGCTCGGGATTCCCGTGGCCAAGCGATAGCGGCACCTGCCGGAGATTCTCACCGCAGCGACACGGGTCGTGAGAAAAAATCGGCGGACCCACTTGTGGCGCGAAAGCGCGATCTTGGTTTCGGCTGGAAAGGTTAGGTTCTAGATCATTTCCGCGGGCCGGATGGCCCGCGCCACATAAATCACCCGTAGCCCGGATACCTAACCCTCCCAAGACAGTCTCCAATTTTTTCTCACGACCGCGCAGACGCAGAGAAAACCGAATTCTTCTCTGCGTCTCCGCGCCTCTGCGGTAAGAATTCCAGAATTCCCCTTATCCCATGCCGCTGGCGCGCTCTGGAGTGATTTTGTACAGCACGCGAACTTCACCGGGCGCGCGAAAAGGATACTTATCCTTGTTGAGATATTTCTTCGCCTGCTTGTCGATGTGCGCGTCGGCTCCCTGTTCGGTGATTTCGGTCACCTTTCCCCGAATCTCCAGATAACGGTAGGGATTCTTCGGATCCATAATCGACAGGGAGACCTTCGGGTTTTTCCGCATGTTGCGGTCTTTGACTCTTCCTTTCGCGGAATTGATGACGACTTGCTTGCCGTCGTAATCGAACCAGACCGGAGTCACATGAGGACTCCCATCGGACATCAACGTGGCCAGATTGGCGAAGGCGGGTTGTTGCAGCAGGTCTAGATATTGTTCTGGAATTTTGGCTGGCATTCATTGCTCCTTTCAGGTTAACGAAAAAGATCTTCCTCGGAGGGACGTATCAGCTCTCCACCGGACCCTGGAGCCGGTTGGTAGTGAAATCCCTCAATCAGGGCCACAGGTATTCCGAGCGTTTTTCCCATGACCAATTCTGCCGCGGCA
>DASXQN010000145.1:0-3353 GCA_036507155.1 Anaerolineales bacterium | reverse complement strand
ACAAGCCCTACGATTTTCTCTGGTATCAATTCAGCAATTCATTGGGTGAAATGGTGTTTCGCGGCGTCGCCAATGCACTGTTCGGAGGCGCCATCGCGCTTTGGCTGGTGGGGCCGCCGCCATCCCTCGCCGGATTCGTGGTGGTGCTGCCGGCGATCGTCGGCTCGTGGGTGCTGAATTTTTGCGCCGCGGCGCTGATCGGATTGGCCGCGTTCGTCGTAGAGGACGTCACAGCGTTTGTGTGGATCTATCAGAAGGCGGCCTTCATCCTGGGCGGATTGTTGATCCCGCTGGATTTCTATCCAGGCTGGCTGCAGGCCATCGCCAAGGCCCTGCCCTTCTCCAGCATGGTGTACGCACCCGCAAAATTGTTCATTGCGCCCACACCGGCGCTGTTCCTGAACACACTGCTGTTGCAATCGGTGTGGATCGCGGTGCTGGGCTTATTGCTCACGCTGGTGTATCGGCGCGGCCTGGCGCAGTTGACGGTCAACGGCGGCTGATATGGGCGAACTGAAATTCCTGTTCGCCGTCTGGAAAGCCAACCTGCAGTCCATCATGGAATACCGCACCTCATTCCTGACGCAGGTCCTCGGCATGATGGCGAACAATTTCATGTATTTCGCGATCTGGATCATCTTCTTCGACCGCTTCAAGGAGGTGCGCGGCTGGGGATTGGACGAGATGTACATCACGTTCGGCGTGCTGGCGAGCGCGTTCGGCCTGGTGGGGCTGCTGTTCGGAAACGCCTTCTGGCTCAGCGATATCATTACCAAGGGCCGGCTCGACTACTATCTCTCGATGCCGCGACCCGTGCTGCTTCACACTGTTGCAAGCCGCACGATCTCAAGCGCCATGGGCGACTTTACATATGGATTTATCAGCTACGCGCTCTCGGGTCAATTTACATGGGACGGCCTGGCGCGCTTCGTGCTTGGGACCCTGCTGGCTGCCACCGTTTTCGGGGCCTTCCTCATCTTGGTACAGAGCTTGTCCTTCTGGCTCGGCATCATGACAAATCTGACCAACCTGATCGTGAACGCCATGATCACATTTGGCATTTACCCCACCACCCTGTTCGACAGCACAGCCAAAGTGATCCTGTTCACGCTGATCCCGGCCGCGTTCATGGGCGCCGTCCCGGCCGAGTTCATCAAGAGCTTCACCTGGGCCACCTTGGGGACCATGCTTGTGGGAGCGGGAGTCTTTCTCGCCCTGGCCGTCAGCGTCTTCCGTCTTGGTCTCAAGCGGTATGAGTCGGGCAGCGCGATCCAGGTCGAGGTGTGAGCCGCGATTTCTCAGCGGTTTGTAAGCGAAGAAGCCGGTACTCCATGCTAAGATGAACCTATGACGGAACCAGCGGGACAGATTCCGCACGAGAAATTCCTGGAGCATCTATTTGATGGTGTGGTCCTCGTGGATCCGGCCGGGCTAGTGACCGGCTGGAACAAATCCGCGGAGCGCATCACGGGCCGCCGTGCCCCCGCAGTGACAGGGAAAGCCTATCTGGAGAGCGCGGTCGCCCATATCGGCGAGGACGCTGCCGGAGAACCCACCGAAAACCAAATGCTGCTTTCAACCTTGAAGGACGGACTGCCCCGCGAGGGTCGGGCGTACCTCAAGCACGTGGAAGGGTTCCGAATTCCGGTTGCCGTGCGCACACTGCCGTTGCGGGACGCGGCCGGGGCGGTGACGGGGGCCGCGGAGATCTTCACCGACAACAAGTCCATGATCGCCGTCCTGCAAAACACACAAAGCTCCGACGCCACGGTGCTATTCGATTCATTAACCGGGATCGGCAACCGCCCGCACATCGAGGTCAAGATCAAGACCGCGCTGCATGCGTTCCTTGCCGGCGGACTGTCGTTCGGCGTGCTGTTCATGGATATCGACCACTTCAAGAGCTTCAACGACACCTACGGCCACCTGACGGGAGACAAGATCCTGCGGTTCGTAGCGCAATCGATCCGCAATAACCTGCGCACCAGCGATTCCTGCGGGCGCTGGGGCGGCGAGGAATTCATCGCGGTCTTGATGGACATCGAAGCGGAGGGGCTGCGGCACGTGGCCGAAAAGCTGCGGCAGGTGATCGCTCAGACCCAGGTCACAGAAGCGGATCAGAGCCTGAGCGTGACGATCTCCATCGGCGCCACCCTTGTCCATCCGGACGACACTCTGCAAACTCTGATCCAGAGGGTGGACCAGCTCATGTACCAAAGCAAGCTCCACGGCAGAAACCAGGTGACGGCTGCGGCGTAAGGTCCGCCTCCGATTTCTGGTATAATCCCGGCTCGTGACTAGCCCTGACCCGCGGTAGACCCGTACTCATCGGGTTGGCTTCGGACAAGGAGACCTGCGAAGTGCGGTGTTCTTGCCGCCAAATTTTGGAAAGGAAGCACACGTCATGCCGCTCGATAAGGAAGTGAAGACCCAAGTCATTCAGGATTACCATCGCCACGAAAAGGACACCGGATCCCCGGAGGTCCAGGTGGCCATCCTCACCACCCGCATCAGCCAGCTCACCGCGCATCTGCAAATTAACAAGCACGATGAGTCCTGTCGGCGGGGACTGCTCAAAATGGTCGGCCAGCGACGCCGCTTGCTCACCTATTTGCGCAATGCGGATTACCAGCACTACATCGAAGTGACCGACCGCCTAAAGCTCCGCCGCAAGTAAGGCCTTTTGTAGGACCCCTTCCGCCCTTCGGGCGGAAGGGGTCCTACCCATTTTCTCCGCTCGTCAGGAATTGAATAGCGCGAACAACCATACGGATGGTGGTTGCGCCCGCTCTTCAGTCCCTGACCAGGCGGGAACCAGATCGAGGGCTTGCCAGAAGCAACTCTGCATAGAGACCGGACGCACACGAAGAGTGTCGAACTCTTCGTGTCCTTTCGTGCCTCTGCCAGGATGACGCACTGCCGGCCCAAACAGGAGACGCAATGAAACCCGAAGCAAAGCAATACTCAACCGTCGTCGGAACGCGCACGTTCACCTTTGAGACCGGCAAGCTGGCCGGCCAGGCGGGCGGCGCGGTCACCTTCGGCACCAGCGAGGCGATCGTCTTCGCGGCCGCCACCATGGGTGGTGTGCGCGAGGGCATCGATTTCTTCCCGCTGCAGGTGGAGTACGAAGAAAGACTCTACGCGCGCGGCCGCATCCCAGGCTCGTTCTTCCGCCGCGAGGGCCGGCCTGGCACCGAGGCGATACTGACCTCCCGCCTGACGGACCGTCCGCTCCGCCCGCTGTTCCAGCACGGGATGCGAAATGAAGTCCAGGTCATCATGTTTTCGCTGTCCTCGGACGGCGAGAATCCGCTTGACATCCTGGCGATCAACGCCGCCTCGGCCGCCAT
>DASXQN010000144.1:0-3289 GCA_036507155.1 Anaerolineales bacterium | reverse complement strand
GAGAACTCCGGCCACATCATCTGCCTCGACAAGCACACCACCGGCGACGGCATCATCTCCGCCCTGCAGGTGCTGCATGTGCTGCGCGCCGAGGGCGGGCCGCTGGCCGACCTGTGCGGGAACATGCGCATGTACCCGCAGGTCCTGGTGAACGTTAAGGTGGGCAAGGGTTTCGACTTGCAGGCAAACGGTAAGGTGCAGGCGGCGCTCAAGGCCGCCGAAACGCGGCTTAAAGGCACCGGCCGTGTGCTGTTGCGCGCCTCGGGGACCGAGCCGGTGATCCGGGTCATGGTGGAAGGGGAGGGGCGCAAGCACATCACGCAGCTCGCCGATGCACTTGCCGAAACCATCCGGGCGCAGGCCCACGCGCGCGCCTGAATTTCGCTAGCTCCCCGGCCACGCAGGAAAAAGGGCCATGCAATCAAACTGTCACAATGCGGCCATAGAATCGCGTCGTTGGCTCGCCATTAAATTTAAGACAGGAGATTGACATCATGTTGGATGCCCACCGTTTCGCACTAGCGGCAGTCGCTGCCGTATTTGCCGGCGTACTCGGCGCGACTGCGCTCCCCGCCCATTCCCAGATGGTCAAGATCGACGGTTCCAGCACCGTGTTCCCGATCACCGAAGCCATGGCCGAGGACTTCCAGAAGGCCAAGAAAGGCAAGATCAAGGTGACGGTCGGTATATCCGGAACCGGCGGCGGCTTCAAGAAATTCTGCCGCGGAGACATCGACATTTCGGACGCATCCCGTCCGATCCTGAAAAAGGAAATGGACGAATGCAGAAAGAACGGCATCCAGTACATCGAGCTGCCGGTCGCCTACGACGCGCTGACGGTGGTGATCCACCCCGAGAACAAATGGGCACAGACCCTGACTGTGGCGGAACTCAAGAAGATGTGGGAGCCGGCCGCCCAGGGCAAAGTCACCAGCTGGAAGCAGGTCAGTGCAGGTTTCCCGGAGGCACCGCTGAAGCTGTTCGGCGCCGGCGCCGATTCCGGTACCTTCGACTATTTCACCGAGGCGATCAACGGCAAGTCCAAGTCAAGCCGCGGCGACTTCACCGCATCGGAAGACGACAACGTGCTGGTGCAGGGCGTATCGCGCGACGTCAACGCGCTGGGTTTCTTCGGGCTGGCTTATTACATCGAAAATCAGGACAAGCTGAAAGCTGTTGCGGTTGCCGAGAAATCAGGCGCCAAGGGCGTGCTGCCTTCGCTGGAAACCGTGATGGACGGCTCCTACCAGCCGCTGTCGCGTCCGATTTTCATCTATGTCAGCGCCAAGGCGCTCGAGCGTCCCGAAGTCAGGGAATTTCTCGAGTTCTACATGAAAAACGCCGATGCGCTGGTGCGCGAGGTCAAGTACGTACCGCTTCCCGCGGATGCTTACGCGTACAACAACGATCACATCCAGAAAAAGGTCCTGGGCACCAAGTTTGGCGGCGAGAACAAGGTGGGCCTGACCATCCAGCAACTGATGAAGATGGAAGCGAAGCTGTAGTCAACCGCGATTCCGACGCACAGGAGGGGCGCGACCCCTCCTGTTTTTTGCCCGGGTTTCGGGTGCTGTGAGAATTCTGTAATAATAGCCCCGGCTCCGAACCGATGAGTTCCGTCGCCCCCACTCACAGCCTGAATACCTTGGCGGACAACATAGTCAGCGCGCGGCTCGCGAAGAGGAAGTCCCGCCATATTCGCGAGCGCTTCATCGAGGTCTTTCTTTTCCTCGCGGCATCGGTGTCGGTTGCGGTTACGATCGGGATCGTCGTCATCCTGATCACCGAGTCCTACCAGTTTTTCCAGCAGGTCCCGCTCTGGGATTTCCTCACCGATACGCAGTGGACGCCACTGTTCGACGATGCCCACTACGGCATTATGGTGTTGCTGTCGGGCACATTGGTCAGTTCCTTCGTCGCGCTTTCGGTGGCAATCCCGCTGGGCACCATCATCGCGATCTACCTGTCGGAGTTCGCGCCGTTCTCGATACGGGAGGTGGCGAAGCCTTTCCTCGAGCTGCTGGGTGGCGTGCCCACCATCGTCTATGGCTATTTCGCGCTGCTGTACGTAACGCCGGCATTGCAGTTTTTCTTCCCCGGCCTGCCGGGCTTCAACCTGCTTTCGGCCGGCCTGGTTATGGGCATCATGATCATTCCATACGTAAGCTCGGTGTCCGAAGACGCGATGCGCGCGGTGCCGATGGCGATGCGCGAAGGCTCCTATGCGATGGGCGCCACGCGCTTCCAGACCGCGATCCGGGTGGTGACGCCGGCGGCATTTTCGGGAATTGCCGCCGCTTACATTCTCGGCATCTCGCGCGCAGTAGGCGAAACAATGATTCTCGCGGTCGCGGCCGGCATGCAGCCGAATCTGACCTTTGACCCGACGGAACCGGCGGCCACCATCACCGCGTATATCGTGCAGGTGGCGCTTGGCGACCTGCCGCACGGCAGCATCGGCTATCAGACCATTTTTGCCGCGGGCCTTACCCTGATGTTATTGACGCTGTTCTTCAATGTCCTAGGGCACGTGATGAAGCGCAGATACCGGCAGGCCTATTGATATGGCGGACATGACGGTAGCCGAGATCCGGGCGCTGATCGTCAAGCACAAGCGCTGGGACCTCATCTTTGCAACCATCGGCGTCCTGGCATTGATGGTGGGCGTGCTCACGTTCGCTTCCCTGTTCGCCGGCATGGCGATCGACGGTGCGCACCGTCTTTCGCTGGATTTCTTCACCAGTTTCCCGTCGCGGCGTCCCGAGCAGGCGGGCATCCTGTCGGCATGGGTCGGTACCACGCTTGTGATGATCGTCACAGCGGTCACCGCGGTGCCGCTCGGCGTGGCGGGCGCTGTCTATCTCGAGGAGTACGCGCCCAAGAACTGGGTCACCGACATCATCGAGATCAACGTCACCAATCTGGCAGGCGTGCCCTCGATCGTTTACGGACTGCTCGCGTTGGGGCTGTTCGTGTACCAGTTCGGCTTCGGACAGAGCATTCTTTCCGCCGGCCTGACGCTGGCGCTGCTGATCCTGCCGGTGGTGATCGTCGCCACGCGCGAAGCGATCCGCTCGATACCGGCTGTCATCCGCGAGGGGGCTTACGCGTTGGGCGCAACCAAGTGGCAGACCACTGCAGACCATATTCTTCCCTATTCGCTCCCCGGAATCCTGACGGGCGTGATCATCGGAATGGCTCGCGCAATCGGCGAGACGGCGCCGATCATCACCATCGGCGCGCTGACATTCATCGCCTTCCTGCCGCCGGCGCCGTTCAGCGGCGATCC
>DASXQN010000143.1:0-4717 GCA_036507155.1 Anaerolineales bacterium | reverse complement strand
GGCAGATATTGTGAAATATCCTGGATCAACCTGGGCATCAATTGAAGCGGCACGAACTGGCCGGAGAATAGCACGCTGATCGCGAAATAAAACTCATGCACCGAGAAGACGCGCGTTGTCCAGAAGGCAATGCAAGTGATCGCACCGGTCAGCAGGAAGCCGACCGTGAAGCCCAGCATGACCGCCGGGATGGCGAACATTACGCCTTGCCACGTCACCGAACTGAAATCGGGCCGAAACAAGAGGGACAGAACGATCCAGATCGGGACGAATCCGATCAGACTTAGTGCTTTGAAGGCGATGTTGTTAACGAGTGCATTCGTCAGCATCGGGTGGATCGGGCGGATCAACTCACCGGAGAGCGTGCCATCCTGGATCTTGTAGGCGAACAGATGGATTGTAATGTTGCTCGTCAGCTGATCGACGATCAGGAGAGTCATGTAATAGGTGGTGAAGTCGTTGGCGGTCAGCCCCTGGACGCTGCCCTGGCTGTTGGCGATGCTGGTCCACACCGCCAGGTAGATGATCGGCGAGACCAGCCAGTACAACAGATACATGATCAGGTTGGCGCGATACTGCCATTGCTCGGCCCAGTTGACTTGCCAGAGACGTTGGAAGACACTAAACATAAGAGATTCCTATGCGTTGAAGGCCTGCTCAATGACATGCTCGATGGGCGGATCGGCGATGGTGATATCGCGGACGGGCAGGTCCGCCAGCAGCCGGGAGGTGACGGAGGTAACGTCGGCGGCCTGCACCTGGATGTAGCGCTTCTCGGCGTCCTCAACGTTCTCCACCGGCGTGCCGTACTTGCCGAGGTCGTGCGAGTCCATCTCTGCGAGCCGGACGCCGATCAACTTGAACGGCGCGATCTTGCGCGAGAGCTGCGCGATGCCGCCGTCATATTTGAGCTGGCCGAGATGGATGATGATGATGCGTTCGCACAGCGCGGTCACGTCCGCCATGTAGTGGCTGGTGAGCAGGATCGTGGCGCCGGTGCGGCGGTTGTACTCACGCAGGAATTCGCGAATGCGCGCCTGGCCGGTGATATCGAGGCCGATGGTCGGTTCGTCCAGGAACAGCACCTTCGGACGGTGAAGCAAGCCGGCCGCGATCTCGACCTTCATGCGCTCGCCCAGCGACAAATTGCGCACGGGCTTCTTCATCAGCGGAGCCAGCTCGAGCAGTTCATCCAATTCTTTGAAAGTAGCCTGGTAATCCTCGTTAGAGATGCGATAGATGGCCTGGTGCAGCAGGAACGAATCGGCGGCGGGGATGTCCCACGAAAGCCGGTTGCGCTGACCCATCACCAGCGTCATCGAGCGCAGGTAATCGGACTTGAGTTCCCAGGGTGTATATCCCAGCACGTGCGCGCTCCCGCCGGTGGGGTGGAGCAGGCCGGAGAGCATTTTGAGCGTGGTGGTCTTGCCGGCGCCGTTCGGACCGAGGAACCCGACGATCTCTCCCGGCTGGATGGAGAAACTGACGTTCTGGACCGCATTCACATCCTTGTACTTGCGCTTGAAGAAACTGCGCACGGCCGCGCCGAATCCGCCTTCGCGCTCCGGCACTTGATAGGTCTTGCTCAGATTTTCGACCAGGATGGCTTCTTGGGGCATGGATAAATTCACTCCTATTGAGCAGCGATTGTATCATTAAATAGAACAACAGTGCTAGAACGCCGGTTCGGGGCGAGGCTGCAATTCTAAGGTATTGTCCGCCGCGCGGCGCGAGAATGGGACTTATGTAAAGCAATCCTCGATTCGGGAAGGAGATCCATGCATGAAACTCAAAGCAGGTTTCGGAATCATCGCAATCCTGCTCACCGCCCTGGCGTGCAACTCCGCCACGCCGCGGGGCGAGGAGCCTACAGCGCAGGGCCAACTTCCCGTGGTCGATCCGACGGCTGAGACGCTTGCAGAGACCGTGCCGCCTCCCTCGCCGACGCCACTCGCACCGCTTGGTCCCGACAATCTGGATCAGCTGCAATATCTGCACGGATACTGGCCGGCGGTTGCGGCTGCAGCCAAACCCTACGCCGGCGATGAATGGGATTTCGAGCCGCAGTGGGTACTGTCAGCCGCCGCCTACAGCCCCGATGGACGCTTCATCGCGCTGGGGGGCTGCACGATCGGCGGGTATAGCGGTGGCGAGTCCGGCAGGGCTTGGTGCGCGGATCGGGACGATCCGTCCGATGACGCCACGAACCGGACGCTCGGATTCGTGCTCGACGCCCATACTGAAGAGATCATCGCCACGCTCCCGGAGTATCCGCCGGACACGACGATCACTGACCTGGCATTCACGCACGATGGGGCTACACTGCTGATCGCTACCGACCCAGGCAAGGTCGAGAAATGGGACGTTTCTGCCCGGCAGATCGAAAGCGTTCTCTGGGAAGCATCCGGTTATCCCCAGATCGCGATCAGCCCCGACGATCGCTGGGTGGCGCTCAACGACTATGAAACGCTGAAAATTCTCGAGCTATCCAGCGGCGAGATCGTTAAGGAGCTGCCGGAAGGTTACGAGAACCTCGGTCCGCCTCCGCTATTCAGCGCAGATGGGACGCGTATTGCGAGCGCGGATGCCGGCGGCTTCAGGATCTTCGACACTGCCACCTGGGAAGAGGCGGCATTCTTCGATTACCCTTGCCTCGACAGGTGCTACGTTGAATTCTCCCCGGATCTGAGTCTCGCGGCCTCTTGGGAGCTCGATTCTGCAGCGATCCTGATCTGGGACGTGACGAGCGGCCAGCAGCTGCGAAGCCTGGATATGGCACCGGACGAGATCCTCAGCATGAAGTTCAATCCAGACGGCAGTTTGTTGTCGTTCGTTACGGCCGACAATATCGCAAAATTTTGGGGTACCGACGATTGGCAGCCCGCCGGCGATTACGCATTAGACGCAATTGTGCTCGCGGGGATTCGTGGACACTTCATCCTGTACGCGGACGACGGCAGGAGCTTTCTTTGCCCCTCGGCTATGGGGATCGAACTGTACGGACTACCTTAACGCAGGACACGCCTACGTCACCGTCAATCGCTGCTTTGGATATTTCTCATGACGCTTCTCTTCGATCACGCGGCGCAGGCGATCGAAGGCCTCCCACACATCGCTGAACGACGTGTAAAGCGGCGCGAAGCCGAGGCGGATGTTGTCCGGCGCGCGGAAATCGGGGATGACGTTCATCTCTTCGATCAGGGCGCGGTTGATGCGGTAACCGTCAGCGTGGCGCAGGCTGAGGTGCGAGCCGCGCAGGTTGGGGTCACGCGGGGAGCCGAGGCTGAAACCCAGCGGCGCGAGCAGCGCGTCGCTGAGACTGAGCGCATACTGGGTGAGCTCGATTGATTTCTCGCGCAGGCGCAGGATACCGGCGTCGAGCATCGGAGCCAGTGCGGCCTCCATTGCAAGCAGCGAAAGCATCTGTGCGGTGCCAGTCAGGAATCGCTCGACGCCGGGTGCAGGATCGTACTCAAGATCGAACGCGAACGGCTGCCTCTGTCCCCACCAGCCCCAGATCGGCGAGTCGGAGTCCTGCTGGAGGGCCCGGTTGACATACAGGAACGCGGGCGCGCCGGGTCCGCCGTTGAGATACTTATACGTGCAGCCGACGGCAAAATCCACATTGCATTGATCGAGCTCGATCGGCACGGCGCCCACCGAGTGACTGAGATCCCACAGCACGAGCGCGCCTTTGCGGTGTGTGAGTTCCGTGATGCGCTGCATATCATAGAGATAACCGCTCTTGAAGGTGACGTGCGAGAGCGTGACCAGGGCGGTGTCTTCGTTGATCGCTGCTTCGAGCGCCGCTAGGTCCGGCGTGATATCATCGTCCGCTGCGCCGATGCGCAGGACCTCATGGCGGGCGCCAAGCAGCTTGACTAATCCTTGCAATACGTACAGGTCCGATGGGAAGTTGAACGTGTCGGTGACGATGCGCTTGCGGTGGGGCCGCAGCGCCAGGGCCGCGGAAGCCAGCTTGAACAGGTTGAGCGAGGTCTGGTCGCTGACGATCACCTGTCCCGGCGCGGCGCCCACCAAAGCGGCGATCTTCTCGCCCACACGGACGGGCGCCTCCCACCAGCCTGCGTTCCAGCCGCGGATCAGGTCCGTGCCCCATTCTTCTTCCACCGCTTTATGCATGCGCTCGATAACGGCTTTCGGCAAACGTCCCAGGGAGTTGCCATCCAGATAGATGAGATCGGGATCGTCGATGATGAATTGTTCGCGAAATGCTGCGAGCGGGTCTTGCTGATCGAGTTGAAGGGCGTATTCGCGTGAGGGGGAGAAATACATAATTCACCACAGATGAACACAGATAAAAAAGGAGGATCTTGAGCGCTTCTGATCAGGATACTTTTTCCAACCAGCGAAGCGCAAGCCAGTGATTTGAGTCTGGTCTTGCCCAAGGATGATGTTCGCGGACGCGTTCCAGCGCCTTTTCTGCGGAAAGACCCTCCAGTAACATCAAGACTGCACAGCAAATAGTAGACGATCGGTTCATCCCCGCAACGCAATGGATCAATACGCGCTCGCCTGCTTTTAGGCGTTCGACCGCCCACTCTGCCTCATGTCGGATTTCATCCACTTTCATGCCCTCAGGCCCCTCGCCTTTGTTGGCCCAACGATCACACGCAGGTGAGTTCTCAGCTTTTACCCATTTACTGGCTTCCTCGCCTAGATTCAAGACCGCATCTATCGAAGGGCGGTGTTTCGG
>DASXQN010000142.1:0-17093 GCA_036507155.1 Anaerolineales bacterium | reverse complement strand
GGTAGCCCACGCCCCAGGCCGTCTCGATCCAGTCGCCCCGGGCGCGGAGCTTCTTGCGCAGGCGGGCGATGTGGGTGTCGATGGTCCTGTCGTACCCCGCGTAGTCGTAGCCCCAGACCTCGCGCAGCAGCCGCTCGCGGGTCTGGACCCGACCGCGCTCCCGCAGCAGGTGCACGAGCAGGTCGAACTCGATGACCGTGAGGTCCGCGCGCTCGCCGTCGACCAGCACCTCGCGGCGCGGGATGTCCACCCGCAGGAAGTCGTCGGCGGCGAGGACCTCCACCGCGCGGCTGGCCGCGCGCTCCTCGGTCCGCCGGAGCACGGCCCGCATCCGCAGCACCAGCTCGCGCAGGTTGAAGGGCTTGGTGATAAAGTCGTCCGCGCCGCTTTCCAACCCCAGGACCTTATCCACGGTGTCCTGTTGCACAGTCAACATGATGATCGGCAGGCGCAGTCCTTTCCGCCTCATGGTCCGGCAGAAATCGAAACCGGATCCGTCCGGAAGGCGAACATCCAGCAATGCAAGATGGGGAAGGCTCTTTTGAGCGAACTCGTTGCCATCAGCGCCTGTCGATTTCCACGTGACAGCAAAGCCCTCGCGCGCCAAGCCGTCGCGCAGGCTCTGAGCCACGGCGGGGTCATCTTCAACGATCAAAATACTGTAGGAAGTCATCAAAGAATAATCCGCGGATCATGTAGATCTTCGCCGATTTTTTCTTCGATCTGTGTCACACCCTTTGGGTACGTTATCTGCGAAATCTGCGGATGCCTTTGCTACAACAGATCCGGCTGTTCTTTTTCGCTCTCGTCCCCGTTCGGACTCGCGCCGGCCTTCTTGAGGTCCTCGGCCGCGATGCGCGCCACAGACGCCACATAATCGCCGGGCCCCGGCTTGATCAAATGCACGCCCTTCGTCGCGCGGCCGGACTGCTTGACATTGTTGACCTTCAGCCGGATCGTGACGCCGTTGGCCGTGATGATCGTCAGATCGTCAGCGGCCTGGACGACGCGCGCCGCGGCGATCGTGCCGATCTCGCCCAGGGCCTTTTGATCGATCGTCGCAATACCGCGCGTGGCGCGTCCCTTCGGAGTGTATTCCTTCAAAGGCGTTTGCTTGCCGAAGCCGCCGGTCGTCACGATCAACAGCGCGCCGTCTTTCGTCACGACGTCCATGCTGGTGACCGCGTCGTTCTCGGTCAGGTGGATGCCATTGACGCCCGCTGCGGGCCTCCCCATGGCGCGCACTTTCTGCTCGCTGAACCGCAGGGCCTGGCCCCTCTGTGTGACGAAGATGACCTCGTCCTTACCGGAGGTCAGGCGCGCCCAGCCGAGCTGATCCCCGTCCTCCAGCGCCATGGCGATCAGGCCCGAGGGGCGGACGGAGGCGAACTCCTCCAGGATGACGCGCTTGACCTTGCCGCGCGCGGTCGCCAGCATGCAGAAACCGTGTGCCGCGAAACTGGAGACCGCGATGGCGGCGGTGATGCGTTCGTTGGCGTCCAGCGCCAGGACGTTGACCAGCGGGATGCCCCGGGCGGCGCGGTCCGCGTCCGGGATCTGATAGGCCTTCTCGGAGTAGACCTTGCCCTTATCGGAGAAGAACAGCATCGTATCCAGGCTGCGGGCGGCGATGAGCGCCACAACCTCGTCCTCCTCCTTGGTGCTGTGCCCGATCACGCCGCGTCCGCCGCGACTCTGCGATTTGAACACCGCCGCCGCGACGCGCTTGATGTAGCCGCGTTCGGTCAAGCTTATCAAAACGGCTTCATCCTGCACCAGGTCCGCCTCGCTTAACTCTTCGCTGGCCTCCGCTGCGATGCGCGTGCGGCGGTCGTCGCCGTATTTTTCTGCCAGCTCGGCCATGTCGGTTTGGATCAGCGCCAGGATCTTCTTCGGGTGGGCCAACAGGTCTTCGAGGTGGTCAATGGTGGCCTTGACCTGCTTGTGTTCGTCTTCGATCTTCGTGCGCTCGAGCGCGGCCAGCCGGCGCAGTTGCATGTCGAGAATCGCCTGCGCCTGCAGCTCGCTCAGCTTGAAGCGCTTCATCAGGCGCTCCTTCGCCTTGTCGACGTCCGCGGATTCCTTGATGACCTTCACGACCGCGTCGATATTCTCGAGGGCGATCAGATAACCATCCAGGATGTGGATGCGGGCGCGCGCCTTCGCCAGCTCGAAGTTCGATCGCCGCACGATGACGGTCTGACGGTGCTCGATGAACAGCTGCAGGCAGCGCTTGAGCGGCAGCGTGCGCGGCTCGTTGTCCACCAGCGCCAGCATCATCACGCCGAATGTCGATTGTAGCGCCGTGTACTTGTAAAGCTGGTTGAGCACCTTGCGGGGCTGCGCACCGCGTTTAAGCTCGATCACAATGCTCATGCCGCGCTGGTCGCTTTCGTCGCGCAGGTCGGAGATCATGTCAATCTTGTCCTCGCGTACGAGCTCCGCGATACGTTCGATCAACGTGGATTTATTGACCTGGTACGGGATCTCCGTGATGACGATCTCGAAACGTCCGGCCTTGGTCTCCTCGATGTGCGCCACACCGCGCATCACGATCCGCCCGCGGCCGGTGCCGTAGGCCGACAGGACGCCCTCCGTCCCCACGATCACCCCACCGGTAGGAAAATCAGGACCGGGGACGAACTGCATCAGCTCTTCCACCGGGATGTCGTCCAGGCGGTCGAAATTATCGATCAGGAACTTGAGCGCGGCGGCCAGCTCGCCCAGGTTGTGCGGCGGGATGTTGGTGGCCATGCCCACGGCGATACCGGAGGAGCCGTTGAGCAGCAGGTTCGGCAGACGGGCCGGCAGGACGAGTGGCTCTTCGAGCGAATCGTCGAAATTCGGGCCAAAATTCACCGTGTCTTTCTCGATGTCCGCCAGCATCTCCTCGGCCATCTTGTGCAGGCGGGCCTCGGTGTAACGCATAGCGGCCGGCGCGTCGCCGTCGATCGAGCCGAAGTTTCCCTGGCCATCCACCAGAATGTAGCGCATGGAAAAATCCTGCGCCATGCGGGCCATGGTCTCGTAGACGGCCGCATCCCCGTGCGGGTGGTACTTGCCCAGCACCTCGCCAACGATACGTGCGGACTTCTTGTAACTGCTCGAAGAGCGGATGCCCAGATCGTGCATGGCGTACAAGATGCGCCGGTGCACCGGCTTCAGGCCGTCCCGGGCATCCGGCAGCGCCCGCGCGACGATCACGCTCATCGCGTAATCGAGGTACGCGGAGCGCATCTGCTGGTCGATGTCAACGTTTTGAATGCTGCCGATATCCATTCGTCTTCCTGTGTCGGGCCCTGCAGGCGAGCGCTGCCCGTGGGTTTTCGTGGCTCCCGGTCCGCCCGGGGAGCGGCTGCCGGCCGCCGCAAAAAGGCATAAAAAGACACGAAGGCTTAGCTTCCCGGCTTCGTGTCGTCCTTAGATGAAGCACACCGCTGTAATAGGTCAATTATACCGCTGATTATTGCCGCGCCGGCGGGCTCCGGCGCGATTTTTCTGTCGAAAGCCCCAGCACGCACACGCGACTCCCAGGGGAAAACAAAAACCCGCTTTTCAGCGGGTCATGTCATCAGTGCCGAAGGAGGGACTTGAACCCTCACGACCTTGCGGCCACTAAGCCCTGAACCTAGCGCGTCTGCCAATTCCGCCACTTCGGCCTGCGGGATGTATTTTATCCGAAATGATTGGTTTGTCAACCGCGGGCACTTTTTGTACCCAGGAACCGCGACGCAGGATATTTCGTCGGGAGTTCAGTATTCTGCCGCCCATGACAGGAACATTTCATTCCGGTAAGGAAAAGTATCGTTTTTCAATCCAGAGCGTTTAACATAATAGAAAGGAGTTCCAATGATCGCCATCGCAGCCTTGATCGGCATCCTGCTCATCGGTTTGTTGGCCGGCGCGGACCTGTTCCTCGACCAGTACAATCCCGACGAATTGAGCAAAATGGGTATCGAGCACAAATGAAAGATACCCCATTTCCCTAGCCCGACGCGCAACCAAACGCGTCGGGCTTTTTTTGCGCCTGGTAAGTTTTTTGCGGCAGTCCCACAGCGATACCCTATCCCCTTCGGGGACCTTCGGCGGGCACATGTGCTTCCCTACGGGATGCTTCGCGATCGCGATTGTACCGCCGCAAACGCATGCTCAGAGGTCCAGCAGTGCAATCGCGAAGCATCCCCGTGGGACTGCTGGACGAACAGTGGGCTTCTTATTTTGCTATAATGACATATCCCGCTAGTTGGAGCCCTGATGGATCTCTCCCTCTCGTCTGAACATCTGCTCATCCAAAAGACCGTGCGGGAATTCACCCGCAAGGAAGTCAGCCCCGTCATCAAAGAGTACGACCGCAAGCAGGAACCGATCCCATGGGTGCTTAAGCGGCTGGGTGAACTTGGGATCCTCGGCCTGCCCTTCCCCGTCCGCTATGGGGGCCAGGGTGCGGATTACCTGTCATGGGGTCTGGCGTGCGAGGAACTCGAAGCGATGGACACCTCGCTGCGCGTCGTCATGTCGGTGCACACCGGCCTGTGCGCAATGAGCCTCTTCCAATGGGGCACCGAAGAGCAGAAGCAGAGATTCCTTTTGCCGCTCGCCCGCGGCGAAAAGATCGGCTGCGGTGCGTTTACGGAGCCGGGCATGGGCTCGGACGTATCCGCCATGCGCACCTCGGCGAAACGTAACAACGACCACTACCTGCTCAACGGCGAGAAGATGTGGATTTCGCTCGCTTCCAAGGCGGACCTTGGCCTGATCACCGTCAAAACGAACGCGTCCAGCTCGAAGGCTTCAGACGGGCTGTCTGCTTTCATCGTTGACCTGCACTCGCCCGGCGTTCAGACCGGCGATTTGCACGGTAAGCTCGGCGTGCGTGCCGGTGCCACTGGCTGGATATCTTTCACCGACGTAAAGGTGCCGGTCGAAAACCGGCTTGGCGAAGAAGGCGAAGGCTTCAAGATCACCATGTCCGGCTTCGACCACGGCCGTTACACCGTGGCCTCCGGCGCGACAGGCCTGGTGCGCGCCTCCCTGGAGGCCAGCGTGAAATATGCGAAGACGCGCCACACGTTCGGTGTGCCGATCGCGGAACATCAGTTGATCCAGGAGAAGATCGCCAGAATGTCGCAGGATTACGAGATCGCCCGCCTGCTTTATTATCAGGTCGGGTGGCTGAAGAACGAGGGTCGGCGCTGCACGCGGGAGACGTCCTTTGCCAAGAAATTCGCGACGGAGGCTTCCTTCAGCGCGGCGAATGAGGCCATCCAGATCCACGGTGCATACGGCTATAGCGACGAGTATGACGTCGAGCGCTACCTGCGCAATTCCAAGGGCGCCATGATCTATGAGGGCAGCTCCGAGATCCAGACGTTGATCCAAGCCGGGTATGCCCTCGGCGAGCGCGCAGACAAACCTCTGCGCTGCGAACTTCCGGCGTACGATGAGAAACAGTGGCACAGTTAGAGCGAGCATGGATATCGAACCCCTTTACACAAAAGTAGAAAAGTCAGTTCGGACGCAGCTCGGGGATATCGTCTTGGAAAGCCCCGGAGGTTTTCCGATCCACGAGTCGAACCTATATCTGCTCTCGCTCAACGGGGAGATCTTATGGAAGGCTGAGAAGCCGGAGTTGCATACGATGTACTCGCGCGTCGCGTTGAACGCAGACGGCGAGACGTTGTCCGCGTACACCACCGGCGGGCACGGCTGTGACCTGGACCTGAAGACCGGCAAGTTGGTGAGCCAGACGCGAATTCAATGATGAATGCAGAATGTTGACATGGTACCCGAAGGGTAGTGCGGAATGATGAATACGGGATGACGGTTGTGGGACTAATTTTAGAAATACGATCCTATGATCTGAAACCGGGCACGCGTGCCGAGTTTCACCGCCTTGTCGTGGAGCAAACGATGCCGATGCTCGAGCGCTGGAAGGTGGACGTGGTCCGCTACGGCCCGTCCGCCCACGACGATGATTCGTACCTCCTGATGCGCGCCTTCCCCAGCCTGGAGGCTCGCGAGCTTAGCGAGGACGCTTTTTACGGCAGTGATGAATGGAAGCTTGGTCCGCGCGAATCCATTCTGGCTTTGATTGAGGATTACACGACGATCGTGATCGAGTTGGAAGAATCGACGGTTGCTGGGTTGAGGGAGACATGATTCTTAACCACGAAGGGCACGAAGTACACGAAGGTCAAACAAGGCGTGAGCCCCTCTCGCGGCCGCCGCGCTGACCGAAGGTGCCGAAGCGCAGGACCAGGGTGAGCGCGAAATCCACCTCCGCGCCGTCATTGCGAGGAGCGCAGCGACGAAGCAATCTCCTCCACCAAATAGCAAGCCGATGAAACATGACAAGCAGCCATGTGTTTACATCATGACGAACAGCCGCAATGCAGTCTTGTATACCGGCGTTACGAACGATTTGCCCAAACGTATGGCCGAACACAAAGCAAAATCAGGAAGCGGCTTTACCAGCCGGTATAATGTGACCAAGCTGGTATATGTTGAACATTTCGAGAGAATGAATCAAGCTATCGCCAGGGAAAAGCAGATCAAGGGCGGCTCAAGACGGAAGAAAGTTGATTTGATCAACAGCATATATCCCGAGTGGAAAGATTTATTTGATGAATACTTTACCTAATCCGTCATTGCGAGGAGCGACCAACGCGAGCGACAATCGCACAGCATCCCGTAGGGAAGCAAGCGCCGTTCTGAACTTCCACCGTGAGGTCGGGGATTGCTTCGTCGGCCCTCGCAATGACGGACCGGCGCTGGTTATTCGCTGAGCAAGGTTTTCATCACGCAAACCGAATCAAGGAGTAGCTCTTGAAAATCATCGCATGCATCAAGCAAGTGCCCGATAGCGAAGCTAAAGTGAAGGCCGAGAATGGACAGGTCGCCTGGGGGGAAGCCGCGCTGGTCATTAACCCCTTCGATGAATACGCCGTCGAGGGCGCGCTGCAGCAGAAAGAAGCCACGGGCGGCGCTTCGTCTTCGCTCAGCACGGTCACCGCGCTTTGCCTCGGCCCGGAGTCCGCGCGGGACGCGCTCAAGCACGCGCTCGCCATGGGCGCGGACGACGCGATCCTCATCAGCGATGCGGCACTAGAGAGTCTGGATACCCAGGGGGCAGCGCGAGTTCTGGCCGCGGCCATCCAGAAGATCGGCGGCGTGGACATGGTGGTATTCGGGCGGCAATCGCTCGACAACGGCTCGGGCCTCACACCGGCACAAACCGCGCGCTTGCTCGGGTGGCCGATGCTCGGGCTTGCCGGACAGATCAAGGTCGAGGCGGGAAGCGTGAAAGTTGAGCGCGTCATCGAAGAGGGCAGGCAAACCGTCAGCGCGAAACTCCCGGCGGTCGTGAGCGTGGTACAAAGCATCGGCGAGCCGCGCTATCCGTCGTTCATGGGCATTCGAAAAGCCTCGAAAGCCGAGATCCCGACCTGGTCGCTGAACGACCTCGGCGTCGCCGCGCCGGCTGCCCTCGTCAGGCGCGTCGAACTCGTCAGCCCGCCCAGCCGCGACACGGCAGTGGAGATCATTTCCGGCGCAAGCCCCGAAGCGATCGCAGAGATCCTGGCAGACAAGATCCTGGCGGAGAAGGTGCTATGAAATCCCTCGTATATATCGACCACTTCAAGGGCGAGGTGCAGCCCGCCTCGTGGGAGGCCCTCGGCCTCGCCAAGTCGCTCGGCTCTGCGAGCGCGGTCATCTTCGGCGCGGGCGTGGATGCGCTGATCAAGAGCGCGTTCGAATTCGGCGCGGACGAAGTCCTGGTCGCGGACGACGCGGCGCTGACAGATTACCGCGCCGAGCCGTTCGCCGCGACCCTCGCCGCGCTGGTCTCGGCATCCTCCCCGGACCTGATCCTGCTCCCCACCACTGCGCGCACGCGCGAACTGGCGGCGATGGTTGCCGTGGATCTGCAGGCCGGCGGGATCACGGATGTCACCGCGCTGGACGCAAAGGGCGATCAACTCGTCGCGACGCGCCCGATCTATGAGGGCAAGCTGTTCGAAAAGGTGGTTGTTTCCGGCAAGCCGCAGCTCATGACCGTGCGCGGGCGGGCGTTTCCGAAGCCCGAGCCGCAATCCGGCCGCACGGGCACGATTACCAAAGTGGCTGCAAAGACCGAGGCGGTCACCAAGGTCGAGGGCTATGCCGCGACGGAAAGCAAAGTGAACTTGACCGATTCGAGCGTGGTGGTCTCCGGCGGACGCGGTGTCTCGAACAATCCATCCTTGCAGCCACCTGCCGGCATGGACGAAAAACAAGCCGAACTGTGGCGCGCGCAGCAGGGCTTTGCGTTGATCGGCGAGCTGGCTTCGGTGTTGGGCGGAGCGGTCGGCGCCTCGCGTGCGGCGGTCGACGCCGGCTATGTGCCGTATGCGAATCAGGTCGGGCAGACCGGCAAGACGGTGGCCCCCAATCTATACATTGCGTGCGGCATCTCGGGAGCGATCCAGCACATCGCCGGTATTCGCAGCGCCAAGATCGTGGTGGCGATCAACAAGGATCCCGATGCGCCCATTTTCAAGGTGGCGCGTTATGGTGTAGTCGGCGATCTCTTCCAGATCGTGCCGGCTTTAACACAGGCATTAAGGAAGAAATTAGGAAAGTAGTTCGCCACAATCCGAAAAGGAGCAATCGATGCGAATAGTATCCCTGCTTCCGAGCGCGACAGAAATCATCTGCGCGCTGGGCCTGGAACAACAACTGGTAGGCGTGACCCATGAATGCGACTATCCGATCTCTGTCCAGGGATTGCCCAAAGTCACGCATACGCTCATTCCAGTGGACGCATCCAGCAAGGAAATAGATATGCTGGTGCGCGAGCGCTTGAAAAACGAGCGCGCGTTGTATACGCTTAATCTGCCGGTGCTTGAAGCGCTTAAGCCCGACCTTATTGTTACCCAGTCGCTTTGCGACGTTTGTGCAGTGGCCGAAGATGAGGTTCAAGCTGCGGCATGCATGCTGCCGAACAGTCCGCAAGTAGTCAACCTGGAGCCGCAAACCCTCTCCGAGGTGTTCACGGCGATCGCACAAGTGGCGGATGTGACCGGGATCAGGAATATCGGCGAGGAGGTGAACGCCAGGCTGCGAGCACGCGTGGACGCCATCATCCGGCGTACTGCCAGCCTTCAGTCGCGGCCGCGCACGGCTCTGCTGGAATGGTTGGACCCGCCATTCTCTTGTGGACACTGGAATCCAGAGCTGGTTCGCCTGGCCGGAGGCGTCGAAGGACTTGGATTGGAGGGACAGCCGTCTCGGACCCTGAGCTGGGACGAAACCCTTGCCTGGCAGCCGGAGGTTGTGCTCATCGCATGTTGCGGGTTTACGCTTGAGCGAACGATGCAAGACTTGCCGCTCTTGCAAACCGTGCCGGGATGGCAGGAATTGCCGGCTGTGCGCTCTGGGCGCGTCTACGTTACCGATGGTTCACATTTTTTCAGCCGGCCCGGCCCGAGGCTGGTGGACAGCCTGGAAATCATGGCGCATGCACTCCATCCGCAGGCACATCCATTGCCAGGCGAGCTAAGCGGTGCTCTAAAAACGATCTATGACCAGCCGAATGCGATACTGTAAGAGCATTGTGTGGACGATTTGATATTGCATCTCATGATGGACAGCACTGACAGAGAAGTCGGGCAAGGCACAGGATCTCATGTCTTCGTGCCCTTCACGGCCCACGCCCGCGCCACGAGCGGGATCGAACCATCCGGCGCGAACGGCAGGCCGGCGCGAATGCGCTCGCGCAGTTGCGCGCGCTGTTTTTCGCCCAGAGACATGGCGTAGCCTGGGGCGGGACCCTGTCCGCCGAGGAACGGTGACCAGAAGTCATCGAAATCCCTGAAGAGCGTATCCACCTCGATCGGGCGCGTTTCCACCTGAGTTAATCCCATCTGTTTGAATAGCTTCTCCAGCTCAGCTGGATCGCAGATCGGAAATCGAGGTCCTTCATCCAGGTCGCGCGCTGCCGGGTCCAGCGCGGCGGCTGCGTCCCAGAAGTGGCGCAGGAGCTCCATCCTGCCGGCGTAGTCCCAAACATACAGGGCAATCATTCCCGCATTGCGCACTGCCCGCGCCATTTCGGCGAGCATCTGCTCCGGTTGCGGCACGAAATTCAACACGAGTCCTGAGACCGCAGTATCGTACTCGCTGGACGCGACCGGCAGCGCCTGCGCGTCGCCCACCTCGAAGCTGGCGCGCGGGTCGCGAATTGCCTCACGCGCGAACGCAACGTAGCTATCGGAACGGTCGATGCCCTTAACGGCTGAAGGATTCGCGAACTCGAGAATCGCGCGACTTAACCCACCCGTCCCGCACCCGACATCCAGCCAACTGCGGCCTGCGGGCACGCGCAGCCAGGCGACGAATTCCTGCGCAACGAGCCGGCTCCAGCGCCCGATGAAGGGTTCGTACGTGTCACCGCTTGACCATTTATCCATGCTCATGCTCAACTCCCCAACGTCGCGGCCATGATCGCGCCCAGCACAGCCAGCACCAGCACGACCGCTGCACCGACCGCCGCGGCCAGGCCGAAGGAGGCCGCCAGTCCTTTGATCCCCACCTCTTCGTTGGAAAAGACCTCTTTCGAGCCGTCCTTGAGCGTGCAGGTAAGCTGGGTGTAATGACCGGTACCGCCACTCGGGTTGGTGGAATTGATGGGAGCGCTCCCGTAATCTTCATAGGAATACTCCACTGCCTCGGGGCAAAGCGTGAAGGCGGTGATGCGATCAAACAGCGGGGGCGAAGCCGCGATCATGGCGCCGCCCATCGGAACGAGAAATAAGAGCGAGCCGCCGCCCAGCAACAGCACCAGGATGCCGCCGATACATGAACCCTGCCAGCGCTTCATCGGACTCTCCTTTTCAGTCATTCTAGCAAAACGCACCGCGTATGGCAATCACACACATGGGCTGTTTCCAAATAAAAACAGTGGCGCCGGAGCACCACTGCTTGTTTCGCAAGAGCACGTCTTACGAAATCGGAACCACGTTGGCGGCTTGCAAGCCCTTCGGCCCTTCCTCGACTGAAAACTCCACTTTCTGCTCGGCCTCCAGTTTGCGATAGCCATCCGACTGAATAGCGGAGTAGTGGACGAAAACGTCCTCTCCGCCATCGCGACCGATAAACCCATAGCCTTTGGTCGCATTAAACCACTTCACGGTTCCAACCAGACGATCAGACATCTTGTATTCTCCTGCTGATAATAAAATTCGCCCGACCGCCTTATCGCTTTCCAAGGCGAACCGGGCACGATGTCGCTAATTTATCATGGCTGTTTTGGCATGTCAAGACCAGATTTTCATCGCTTGCGAATCGAGGCGTAGCGCGAGGTCAGATGCACCCAGGGCGGCGACCAGCGCACCTGCGCGCGCGCCGTCCGGAGCGCAGCCCGCAGCGCTTCGGCACCCTTGAACGGTTCGAGCCAGAGCACGGAACGGCCGAGTTCGAAGGCCGCGTGCGCATCCGAGCCTACCGTGCCGGCCAGATGATGCTGCTGCGCGAAGCGCTGCGCGCTCACATTGAAGCCCGGCCATATGCAGCGCGAGTTGTACACTTCGATCGCGTCGACCAGCGCAAGTATCTCCAGCAGATCCGCTTCCTGCCAGGCGCCGCTGCGCATCCGATCGAAGGGATGCGAGACGCTGATGAATGCTCCCTGGGCGCGCAGACGCGCGATCGTCTCGGCCGGGGTCAGGCCCGACGGGATCTCCTCGGCAACAAAGGCGGCCAGGAGCTCGCCGCGCGTGGTCATGATCTCCTCCCCCACGATGATCAACTCGGGATCGAGTGCCTGGCAGGCCCGCGCACCGGCGATGGTATTGTGGTCGGTCACGATGACGCGGTCCAGACCCTTGCGACGCGCGGCCGCCACCAACTCTGAGGGCGTGGTCAGCGAGTCCGAGGACGCATTCGTATGGCAGTGAAATTCCACCTGTTGCAGCGGCATGCGCAGATTGTACACGGGATGGCCGGTTGCCTGTTTGTGTGATTCTGTTATAAAATTCAACCAGAATGGAAGACAGCAATTCGGCAAGATGGCCCTGGTGGCTGATCAGTATCACCGTCCTGGGCATCGGTATGTACCTGGGCACGGTCGCGATCATGGGGGGATTTCGGGCAAACCTGATCGCGATGGTCTTCGATCTGCTCCTATTTTTCGCACTGCTCTATCTTTGGCTGGTCTTTTTCTCGCAGTTCGTCTTGCCGGTGCAGACCTTCGACGAGCGCCGCAAGATCCTGGACCGGCTGGTGGCCTATCTGGGCGGGACGCGCGGCCCGGCCCTCTTCGTGCGGGACGGCGAGGTGGTGGCCAACCCGGAGGAGTTCAACCGGCGCGGGCCGGGCGTGATCTGGCTCGATACGGCGAGCGGCGCGGTCACGCGCGTGGGCGCCTCCTTCAAGAGCGTGTTCGGACCGGGGGTCAATTTCACGGACGGCAACGAGTACATCACAAAAGACGACGTCGTCGACCTGCATATCCAGGTCCAGAAGATCGGGCCGGGCGAGGAAGAAAATCCGTTCGAAGCGACCGCCGGGAACACCGCCGAGGGCGAGGCAGTGCAGGCGCGCGGCCTCAAGGTCAGCGGGCTGACGCGGGACGGCATCGAGATCATCCCCAGCGTGGAAGTGGTCTTCCGGCTGGACACAGGGCAAATCCGAAAGGGCGATCGCGGCTCGCTCTTCGGCTACAGCCGCGGCGGCGAGAGAGAGAAGGCGGATAAGAAAGCCATCGAGCGTGCGATCATCGGCCAGGCAGTCAACCCCAATCAGCTTTCCGACACGAATTATTATCAGGTGGCCTGGAACGAGCTCCCCGCCTACCTGGCGGCCGACCTTTGGCGCGAGTACCTCAGCAAATTCAAGCTCGACCAGTTGTTCAAGGCCGAGCTGATCCCGCCGAAACGCGAACACGCCTCGGACGACTCCGTGCCCGAACGTGACATCACGATGCTCAATAGCCCGATCCAACCCGAACAGCGCGGCCTGGTGGAAGATACCCTCACCGGCATGCTGCGAGGCATCAACTCGGTGCTGAAGGGCTATACCGGAAACAGCGGATCGAACGGCGCAGCGGTGGCGGAAGCGCCGCCTGAAGAGGACGAAGACAGCGATCAGGCGGCGCGCATCACCGCGCTGCAGATGATCAACCAGATGATCAAGGAGCGTCTCACGCAGGCGCGCGTCCCGATCCTCAACAACGAGGGCGAAGTGTTGCCCGGCAAGCGCCAGAGCGACGAATTCGGGTTGCTGAGGGAGCGCGGCATCCGCGTGCTGGATGTCAATATCGGCGGATTGCGCGTCCTGCCGGCCGTGGATACGCACCTGGTCTCAAGCTGGACCGCAAACTGGCTCACGAACGCGAAGATGGAGGCGGAGCAGATCAAGATCCGCCGTGGGCTGGCCGCCATCCAGGCTGAACAAGCCGCCATGTGGAAGTATTCCGTGGAGCTTAGCCACGACCTGCTGGCACAGAAATCCAAAGCGATCAACCTGATCGAAACGGCCCGGATCCTCCTAATGCGCTCGCGAAGTTTCCTGATCCGCAACGATCGCGCCGAACTCATGGCGAACGATGAACGCGAGGCCCTGGAGGAGATCATCCAGTGGCTGGAGACGGATCCGGAATGACCGCAGCAGCGCCCACCCGCCGCTCGAGCTCGGTGCTTCGCCACGAGTGGGACCTCTTCCTGGCGCAGCTCCGTCAGATCCGCGATCAGGTTGTCAATTACATCTTCGCGCTGACCTTCGAGCGCGGCGAATGGCGCGGCCGCGCGGTTACGATCGCATTCCTGGTGCTGATCGGATTGATGACCCTGCGCGCGCATCGGTTGCCCGAGTGGGGAGAGCATATCCGAAACGTCTTCATTTATTTCTTCAATCCGGCCGCGGCGCAGAGCTTCGGTACGAATCCGCTCGCAGACATGCTGACCTTTGCGCTCGGCGGGTGGCCGATCGTGCTGCGTTATCTGCCCGTGCTGGTATTGCCCTACCTGATCTCCATGCATAACGCTTCGCGGTATCTGGCGGATATCTTCGAGATCCAGATCGAGCTGGCGCGCACGTTCATTTGGGAGGTGGCGCTCGGCGGCGGACGCGAAATGGCCCGCATCCGCGAGGGCGAGTTCATGAACCGCGACGAATCGTTGATCTACACGATCGGCGGCCCGGGCTACGTCATGGTCGAGATGGATTCCGCCGCCCTGTTCGAGAAGCCGGACGGCACGCCGCATGTGATCGGGCCGACGGTCAACGGTCCCGCCCGGCTGACGGGCTTCGAACGGTTCCGGCAGGCCATCGATCTGCGCGATCAGCACATCCGCCTCGACGACGGGCAGGATGTCGGCGAGCGCAGCCGCGACGGCATCATCGTCAAGGCCGCGGATGTGCACATCCGCTTCAGCGTCGATCGGGGCGGCAAGGATAAGAACCTCCGGGGACCGCATCCGTACCGCAGCGATCAGGTCATCGAGAAACTGATCTATGAGGAGCCGCGCAGCGTAAGCAAAAGCTCGAGCGACCCCTCCGGCACCGGCAAGTATCACAGCCGCAGCAGCAGCCTGCCGATCACAAGCCTGTTGCGTGCAGAGTTCAAGAGATTTATCGGTGAGCGCCGATTGACGGAATTCCTGGCCAGTTACAGCGGGCCCGAAGTCAAACGCGTGAACGATCTGCGCAACGCCGTTGAACAACAAAAACAAACGCTCCTGCCGGACAATGGCTCCGCCGAGACAGCAGCTCGAAATGAGCGCAGCCCGAAATTCATGGCGCGGCCCGAAGTCACCGAGCTGTTCCGGGAGCAATTCCGGTACCTGTATCTCGAGAAGGGTTTGGAGCTGGTCTGGATCGACGTCGGCACATGGAAGACGCCGGCTGCGATCGTGCCGGAACATCACTTCGAGGCATGGCTGATCAGCACGCGCAACGCGGTCGAGGGCAGCGAGCGCGCCATCGAATCCTTTGCGCGCAAAGCCTTCCTCGAGAAAACCATCCGCATGATCCAGAACATTCCGATCGAGCGTTACAGCAAGGTCTATAAGGTCAGGAGCATTAAGCACCGCGAGGCCGTCGGCATGCTGGTGAGCGGGTATCGCGAGCAACTCGTGGAGGCCCGGGAATTCCTGGCGAAAGAATTGTCGAAAGATTCGGCGCCCCCGGAACTGCGCCGCAACCTGGCAACCCTGGACGATGCCATCGCGTATATCGAAGAGATCCTTGCCAACAGCCAGTTCCACTGGCCGCGCTATTGATCGTGCCATGACCGCTCTCGTCATCTCCACGGACGTCGCAAAAGCACTGAAGGACTCGCAGCCCGTGGTCGCGCTGGAATCGACTGTCATCACGCACGGGCTGCCGCAGCCCCGCAACCTGGAGTTGGCGCGCGAGATGGAGGCTGCCGTCTCGGCTGACGGCGCGACCCCCGCGACGATCGCGGTCCTGGATGGTGAGATCCGCGTCGGGCTGACGGACGCCGAACTTCTGCGCCTCGCACGGGACGGCGGCATGAAGATCAGCCGGCGCGATCTCGCGGCGGCTGCTGTGAAAAAAGCCAACGGCGGGACGACGGTGGCCGCCACGATGTTCGCGGCGCGGCGCGCCGGCATCCGCGTCTTCGCCACCGGCGGGATCGGCGGCGTCCACCGGGAAACGCCCTTCGATATTTCGGCGGACCTGCAGGCGCTGGCGGATACGCCGATGATCGTCGTATGCGCGGGTGCCAAGGCGATCCTGGATCTCCCCGCAACATTGGAATATCTGGAAACGCTCAGCATCCCCGTGGTGGGCTACCGAACCGATGAGTTCCCGGCCTTCTACACGCGCAGCAGCGGACTAGACGTGAGCGTGCGACTCGATTCACCTGACGAGATCGCGGCGTTCGCGAAGGCCCACTGGGAACTGGGGATGCCGGGCGCGGTCCTCGTGGCGAATCCCATCCCCGCAGCGGACGCCATTCCCGGGTCCGAGATCGAGCCGATCATCGCACAAGCCTCCACGGAGGCGCTCGAGCAGAAAATCACCGGTCAAGCTCTAACGCCGTTCCTGCTGCAGCGCGTCAGCGAACTGACCGGCGAACGGTCCGTGCGCGCCAATGTAGCGCTCTTGTTGAACAACGCCCGGCTGGCCGCGCAGATCGCACGCGCCATCACCGTCAAAGCGCACGTGAGGGCGATTTAGGAGGCAAATGAAGAACGGATTTGAGCTGACGGTCCTGCTGCCGGCCACACCCGAAGAGATCTACGCCGCCTGGCTGAGCAGCGAAGGCCACGCGGCGTTAACCGGTAGTCCTGCAAAGATCGATGGAAAAGTAGGCGGAAAATTCAACGCGTGGGACGGCTACATCTCCGGCCGCACGCTCGAGCTCGAACCGGGCCGCCGGATCCTGCAAGCCTGGCGCACCAGCGAATTCCCGGACGACGCGCCGGATTCGCGTCTTGAGATCGTGCTGGAGCCTGCCAACGACGGCACGAAACTGACCTTGATCCACAGTGACATTCCGGTGGATCAAGTGGAATCGTATCGGCACGGCTGGCAGGAATCGTATTTCGATCCGATGCTGGAACACTTCGAGAAGTAAGGGCGAGGCATGCCTCGCACCTGCTATTTCTGCAGCAGTTGTTCGAGCATCGAATCTGGCACCTGCACTGCCACCACCTCCCCGCGCACGGTAACGATCCCTTCCGCCTTGATCCATTCCTCGACGATGACCTTGCGCCCCTGGATGGTCTTCACGCGGCCGCGCACTTCCAACGTCGGGCCGAGCGGCGTGGGCTTGAGATAGTCAACGTGCAACGAGGCCGTGAGAAACCGCAGGGCGGGTTCGGTGTCCATGCCGCGGCCCTCGGCGCGATATGCTGCGGCCGCGGCCGTGCCCGTACCGTGACAATCGATCAGCGAGGCCAGCAGGCCGCCGTACACGTAGCCGGGGATCGCGATGTGATGCGGCTCCGGCAGGAAGTGACATACTGATTCGTCCCCGTCCCAAAAGCTCTTGATCTGATGGCCATGGTCGTTCAGGCGGCCGCAGCCATAGCAATGTGCGAGTTGATCGGGATAGAAATCCTGAAAGGCGCGTACGCTCATGC
>DASXQN010000141.1:0-5303 GCA_036507155.1 Anaerolineales bacterium | reverse complement strand
CTGGAGACCGGCGATCCACAGCATGGCGACGAAGATCACCATGATCACTACTACATTGCTTAAATTCGGCTGCAGCAGGATCCAGATCACCAACCCGAACGCCCACAGGAAACCGTTGATGATCCAGCGCGTGTCGCGCGTCTTGTTGCGCGTGTTTTCGAAATACCGCGCCAGGATGAGGATTACTACGATCTTCGCCAACTCTGTTGGCTGAATGAATAAAACGCCCAATTGGAACCAACGAGCCGCGCCGAAGACCGCCTGTGCGCTGAGGAACAGGAAGAACAAGAGCACCATCATGACGAGATACATTGGGCGATAAAGCGCCAGCCAATAGCGGTAATCAATGCTGGCAAACAAGAAGATGACCACCACGCCGAGCAGCGCGAAGTAGATCTGGCGTTCAGTCAGAGGGGCGAGCACCTCGTTCCCCGCCACGGCCGACCGGATCATGGCCACGCCAAAGGCGGTTGCCAGAACGATCGCGCCAAGCAGCCAGAAGTCGAAATTTCGCCAGGAGAGTCCGCGCAGCATTCTCTATCCCGAACGGCGGCGAATCACGCCCCGCAGGGGAATATCCGCCACCAGCCGCTGTGAGCGCCCGTCGCGCTCCAGGCCGATTTGTATGGCTTCAGGGTCGATCTCGATATGCCGCGCGATGGTCTGCAGCAGGTCGTCCTTCAAGGCGTCCAGCTCTGCAGGCGTCAGGTCCGTGCGATCGTGGATGAGCACAAGTTGAAGGCGCTCCTTCGCACTTTCAGCACTGCGCTTGCGGCCGGCGACGCGGTCGAAGAAGCCGCTCATACGCGCCTCCCGGTGACGCTGCGCTGGATCCGCTCCCACAGCTTGCCCTGCTTATCCATGTCCATAAAAGGCACGGATTCACCCTGGAGCCGCTTGGCGATGTTGCGAAAGGCCTGCCCCGCGCGACTCTTGGGTTCGAGGGCGACCGGCGTGCCGCGATTGCTGCCTACGATCACGCCCTCGTCCTCGGGCACGATCCCGATGAGCTGGATCGCCAAGAGATCCAAGACGTCTTCAGCTGAAAGCATATCGTGATTCTTTACCATAGCCAGATTGAGTCGATTAAGAATCAGCGCCGGAGAATACTTCCCTTCGGCCTCCAGGATTCCCACCACCCGGTCCGCGTCGCGCACGGCTGAAACCTCCGGATTCGTGATCACCAGAACGCGGTCCGCCGGCGCGATGGCGTTTCGAAAGCCGCGCTCGATCCCGGCGGGCGAGTCGATCAGAATGTAGTCGCACTCCGGGCGCAATTCATCGCAGATCCGCACCATGTCACTGGGCGATACCGCGGTCTTGTCGCGTGTCTGCGCGGCAGGGATCAAGTACAGATGCTCGAAGTGCTTGTCACGGATCATCGCCTGCCGGAGACGGCAGCGCCCCTCGATCACGTCGACGATATCATACACGATGCGGTTCTCGAGCCCCATCACCACATCCAGGTTGCGCAGCCCGATGTCGCCATCCATGCACACGATCTTTTTGGCGTCGGCGGCAAGCGCGACAGCAAGATTTGCAACGGCGGTGGTCTTTCCGACGCCGCCTTTCCCGGAGGTAACTGTAATGACCTGAGCCATGTATGAGTCCTGTAGACTGGTTTAGCCGGCCGTCCACGCTTCCGATTGAAGCCGGCCCTCCGGATTGATGCTGGCGATCTCGGGCTTGGGATCGGACTGCGGCTCCAGCAGCGCCGAAACTTCGTCGGCAATGCGCAGTTGCGAGGCGGAAAGGTCAAGTGCGCAAATAACAGACTGGCGATTACCTTTGGAGCCAGCGTGCACCATGCCGCGCACTCTGCCCCACACGATCACGTTTCCCTCGGCGATGATCTCGGCGCCGGGATTCACATCGCCGAGCACCACGACGTGCCCTGCAAACTCGATGCGCATGCCCGAGCGCAGGGTCTTGTTCAGAAAGAGTGCGGTTTCATCGCCCAGATCGTCGACGGCAAAGTGCCGCGCCTCTTCGGGCCGAGGTTTTGAGATGCGGGTTGCGAGCCCCAGCAATTGTGCGGTTTTTTCGGTCTTCGGTGATTCGCTGACGACTGCCCAAAGCGAGACGCCCCTCTCGGAGAGCAGATCGCGTAGTTCGACCAGTTTGTTCACACCCAGCGCCTGGGGTCCAAGATCAAGCGCCAGCCGCGCGCCTTTGAAAAAGGACTGGCGCTCATCGATTTGCTCGACGAGCGAGGCGCGTTGTTCCTCCCAGACCTCACCAGTCAGAGTCACCAGTAAGCCGTCGCGCAGACCCTTGATTTGAACAGCGGAGGAAGTCGTGTCCATACTGATGCGGTCGGAAGTTGGCGGTAATTATAACTGCTTCTTCCCCAAAACACACGTCTTTTTGAATACACGATAGAGGCAGCGGGCGAATTTTTAACAGAGGATAGCCTAATGCGCGCCGATAGCCCTAGCCGCCAGGCCCGCCCTGCGCGACGTCGATCGCCTTTAGCTCGAAATACGCGCGGATGACTCGTGACACGATCGGAGCGGCCACGCTCGCGCCTTCGCCGCCGTTATAGCAAAAAGCCATCACAATGATCTCTGGGTCATCATAAGGCGCGTACGCCAGGGTCCAGGAATGCGTCGGCCACGAGCCGAACTGACAGCGATTCGCGGCGCGAGCAACATCGTCGCAGTATTCGGCGGTGCCGGTCTTGCCGGCCACCGCGATCGGGAAATCCTCGAAGACACGGCGCAAGGTGCCGCTGGGCTCGGTCACGGCCATGCGTGTTCCCGTTCGAATGGCTTCGATCGTGGCCGGTGCGACCGTTTTCATCTCACCGGTCGCTTCGCAAAACCCCTGGTCGCAAGAATAGGCATTGATCAGCGCGGCCTGCGTGACATCCCATTTCATGTTCGGGACGAACGGCGAGATCTGGTAGCTGCCCTCGGGCGGCTGAGAGGCGGTCGTCGAATCCGCCGGATTGATCCATACCTTTCGGATGGTGCCATCTGCGTCCGTTACCTGCTGGACATTCCAGATCGTGAAATCGGCCGGATTGAACCATACCTCCCTGACCTTGCCCTGGCCATCGGTTACCTCGCGTACAATCGTCGGCTGCATAAGTTTGCCGTAGTTCGCGATGGTCGCGCCGGACATCAGCACCTGCAGCGGCGTCGCCAGCACGTAACCCTGTCCCACGCTCGCGATATAAGTGTCGCCGGTTGACCAGTTCTCGCCGGTATTGATGCGCTTCCACTGGGGCGATGGGATCAATCCGTCTGCTTCGCCAAAGAGCTCGATCCCGGATGGCTGAGCGTAGCCGATAGCGCGAGCGTACTCGCCAAGGCGGAAGATGCCGAGGCCCTCTTTGATCTCGTCACCAAAACCGCCGCCCAGCTTGTAAAAACACACATTGCTCGAATAGGCGATGCAATGCAGAAAATCAATCTGCCCAAAACCCTCGGGCCTTTGATCATAAATCCAGTCCACGAACGGGCGTGTGTTTTGCGGCGTGCACGGATCATTCGGCGAAAACTTCTCACACAACTCGAGCTTCCCAGGAGCAAAGATCGTCTTATCCAGCGTGACAACGCCCTCATTGAAAGCGCCCGTTGCCGTGGACAGCTTAAAAACCGAGCCTGGCGGGAACTCGGCGGAGATGGCGTTATTGAGAAGCGGATGGCGCGGATCCTGGCTCAATTGCTCAAAGTAATGGGCCGGGATCAGCCGCGCCATGCGATTGTTTTCGTAGGTCGGGAAGGAAACCATCGCAAGAATCTCGCCGGTTTTGGGATTCATGGCGATTACCACGCCGCTGGAAATGCGGATGCGGCCAAAATACGTATTCCAATAATTCATTTCCTCTATGAGGGAGGCCTCTGCTGCAGCTTGCAGGCGGGTGTCGATCGTCAGTGTTACGTTGTAACCGGGTACCGAGGCAACCGGCGGCTCGAGGTTGCGCAATTCTTTGCCGGCCACATCGATCTGAATTACGCGCGTGCCGTTCTGACCGGCCAACACGTCCTGGAGCGACGTCTCGGCCCCTGCATAGCCGATCTTGTCCCGGTTGGGCACGAAACCCCGCGCGATCCAGGACGCCTCGTCGGCGGCGGGGATCGGGCCGAGAAAACCGATCACATCCGCGGTGAGTGAACCGGTCGGATAGTCGCGGATGGGCTCAACGTCTATGGCTACGCCGGGAAGATCCACGGATCGCTCGCGCACCATGCGGGCCACTTCTTCCGACACGTCGCACTTGACCTTGACGGGGCTGTACGGCGCGAGCGAGTCTCCGAGCGCGACCAGGTCCGCAATGCTCGGACCGGGTACGCAGGCGGCAAACAACTTGGCGAGACCGAGGCTTTCATCTGTGACAGGGCCACCGACCGCCACGCCGGTAAACTGCGAGACCTCGCGGTAAATCCGCTGGATGTCCGCGTCGTCATCCGGCAATTCCGCCGGCGTGATCACGACGTTATACGCGGCGATGTTCCTCGCAAGGATAAATCCGTTGCGATCATAGATGATGCCGCGCGCAGCCGGGAGACTGATCGCGCGCGTGTAGTTTTCCACGGCCTGTTCATCCCACGTGACGGTGCCGAACACCTGCAGCGCAAGCAAGCGGGCGAGTAAGACCGCCAGGCCGACGCCGACAATGACGTACACCACCGCCAGCCGCCAGGTAGGAATATGCGCTCCAGCAGTGACAGATGAGGATCTCATTCCGATGTCTGCTCCGGATAAACCCAGTGGGCAATATCTCGCATCACTGCATAGAGCGGCGCCGCTAGAAGCAAGTTCAGCAGAAGACTCGGTAGCGTGATCAACCCGAGCACGTCATTGAATCGCAGGGGCACGCCGCTCAACCGCAGCGCAGCAAACGAGAGCACGTGCGTAAAGATCGTGCCCAGAAAGACGACACTGAACATCGCAAGCAAAGGAGCCTGCCACACACGCTGTTGGAGCACACGGGCCAGAAAAACCACCGTGAGGTAGCCCGCAACCACCACGGGCCACGGCAGGCGCGTTACGAACCCGACCATGATGCTCCCCAACACCGCCCAATGCCACGCGGACTGGACTTGTGTTTGCAGCGCCCACGCGGACAGAACGATGAAGACAAGGTCTGCATAGCCGGATAGAAGTGCGACACGGCTGACGACAGCCGACTGCAGGATGACGGCCCCTGCAAGCAGTGGAAACGCGATCAAGTTTCGCATGTGGTTATGGAGTCAGAGTGGGCTGCAGCGGTGAAATATCCACCGGCCGAAAATTGGTGATGACCAAAACGATCTCCAGGCGGCTAAAGTCCACCGCAGGCTGTACGGTGGCTT